>JBAVUV010000404.1:0-4363 GCA_049696955.1 Candidatus Sulfotelmatobacter sp.
GAATATAGGCAGACCTCTGGCCATCAATCCGCACAATGTTGGTTTGAATCCCGTGCGCATCCTCCGCTTTTCCAATGTCATTAACCGTGACCCAGGAATGGCCCTTTACTTTGAGCGGTACTTCACCCAGTTGCTTCATGTTGTCGACCAGGCTGTTGGAGTAAACGAAGTAATCGTAGGGCCCCATTTTTACGTCGCCCGCGGGCAGAATCAGGTTGGAATCATTGACCGCGCTGACCACGTCCATCACGCTGAGTTGTCGGGACTGCAGTTTATAGGGATCGACGTAGACCATGATCTGGCGGTAGATTCCGCCGAAGACGCCAGGAATCTCCGCGCCGGGAACGACGGCGATCTGGTTGCGAATCTGAAACTGGGCATAATCGTGAAGTTGAGTTTCGCTGAGTCCTTCACCTTTCACGGTAACCAGCGCGACAGGAAGACTGGAAGCGTCGAACTTGAGAACCACGGGAGGCAGAGTGCCGGGGGGCAAACGCTTCAAGTCGGCGAGCGCCAGATTAGACAATTGACTCACGTCGGCGTCAGCGCTGGTTCCCGGCTGGAAGTAAACGCGGATGATGCTCACGCCTAACATGGAGCGCGATTCCATGTGGTCGACGCCGGATGCAAGAGTAAAGAAACGCTCCAGAGGATCGGTGATATCGGTTTCAATATCCTCGGGCGGCATGCCCGTGTAGAAGGTGGCCACTACGACTTCCGGCAGATTAATCGGAGGAAACAAATCCACCGGCATCCGCGCCAGGCTGGTCACGCCGATGACCAGAAGTGTCAGGCAGATCACGACGATGAAGTACGGATTGCGAATCGAAAACCCTGGCATAATATTTGTCCAGTTCCGCAGCAGCGCTAATCAGTTCTCCACTGCCTGCGGATTACTGTGTATTTTCCTCGTGGTACTGCATCATGGACACTTCCCGAGGATGAACTTTTTCTCCCGGCTTTAACCCACTTCGATCACTGACAACGACCCGCTCCTCCGGGTTCAATCCCGATAAAATTTCAGCATAACTTGCGGTTTCAAGGCCTAACTGCACGGGCCGCTCCTCCAGTACGCCGTTCCCGTTAACCACGAGAACAGTGATTTTCTCGCCTTCGTGGTTCAAGGCCTGGATCGGTATGCTGGGAACGTCGTGTTCTTCTTCAAGATTTAACTTTGCTTCGGCATAGAGGCCGGGCAACAAAATGCGTTGTGGATTGGAAACATCTACTTCGGTGTGCATGGTGCGCGTGTCTTCGCGCACATCCACGGAAAAGCGCGCGACCTTACCGGGAAAGGTGCGGTCTAACGAAGGCACATGAACGTCCACGACATCGCCCACCTTGATATACCGAACATAAGACTCCGGCACCGGAATCACGAGCCGGAATAGATCGTCTTCCGAAAGCCGCACGATGGGCATTGCCTGGGTACTCGAACCGGTTCCCGCCTGCACCAGCGTGCCGAGGTTGGCATAACGCTCGGTGACCACTCCCGCAAATGGAGCTGTGATCTTGGAATAATCGAACAGACTCTGGTCGTGAACCAGCTTCGCCTTAGTCGCGCCCATCTGGCTCTGAGCCGCCTCCAGGGCTGCCTGTCCGGCGTCTACTTGAGAGGACGCGGCGAGATCCTTGCCCTGAGCATCGTCCACCTCTTGCTGCGCCACAATTCCGGGCTGGCTTTGAGAGACGTCGTTCAAACGCGTGTACTGCAGGTGTAGCGCTTTGTATTGCGCTTCGTAGCGGGAGAGTTCGTGCTGCGCCCGGGTCACCTGGTCTGCCGCGTTCTTGATCTCCGCGTCATCTTCCTGGAGTTGCGCCTTCAACTCTGGAATCTCGAGAACCGCCATAACCTGGCCTGTCTTCACGTGGGTTCCGTAATCGACATTCAGTTTTTGTACGAATCCCGATTCTTTCGCATAGACATCAATTTCCTGGAAGGGTACCAGTTCGGAAGATAAGGTTAGACGCTGGCTGAGAGACTTTTTCACCACCTCGGTCACTCCAACCGTAGGCACCGCCGTGCTCGCCTGCACTCGGTCGTCGCGGCTGCCTGAACAGGATGACAACACCGTTGCCGCCACCAGACTGGCAAGCAGACAGAAAAGTAATGGCATCGAAGTGCGGGCCGGCCGCTTAGCGAATCTGGTGTACGCTGCAATCATCGAATTATCCTCGCTCATTCCGTTCCGCTTCCTCAAGGCAGAGTCTTCATGATCTCGCCCAATTTCGCGACGGAAAAATTCTCGGATTGGCAAAAACGGATTATTTCCTGCTCCGCCTGTCGCATTCGATTTGCCGCGGCCGGGATGCGCGGCGCAACCTCCGCCGGGACGGTAAGAATGCCGTGCCGGTCGCCGTGCAATAAATCCCCCGGCCGCACGTCCATTCCACCCACCCTGACACACGTTCCAATCTCAAAGATATGGGCGTAGGCATGAGAAACGGCAACGCTCCCGGCAAACAGCTGAAATCCCATTTTGCGAACAGAAGGCAATTCGCGCACGGCCCCATTCGTGACAAACGCGATGCAACCCAGAGCCCTCAAAATGGCTGCATGCATATCTCCCACAAAAGCCCCCCGTCCGGGATGAGTATCCATATCCTCCAAGACCAGAATGCGCGGGGCGGGAACTTCGAGAATACTGTTCCAGAAATCAGCACGGTCATGGAATGTGCCGCCGCCCATCGGTGGCTCTCCGCTGCATAGATGGGCAGTTGCCGCGTAGCCGACGGTTGGTGGAGCGTCCTCGAACATGCAGCGGATGCGTGCGTCGGCGAAGCCAGTATTGTGGAGCCTCACATTAAACGACTCGATGGCATTCGCGACCATACAGGTATCGATTTGGCGTAGAGCGCCGAGCTCAACTTCCGTCAACTGAGGCACAGCCTGCATAGCATTTCCTTTCTAGAACTGGAATTGAAGCCTCTGTCGAACCGGCATTGTTGGCATAGCTAATTCAATCGTTGCCACATGGCCCGCAAATTCCCTCCTAAGAAGAGAAGATGCATGAGACCCGGGCCCGGAATATAAAGTTTCCAGGTCCTGACGCTAAACTGCGAAGCAACAATTCAGCGAAATCCGACGACTAGGAGCTTATGAAAAGGATTTAGGAGCCGGAGGAGGCCGATTGTAGAGGCTTTTATCGCTGACCAGACTACGCATCAGGGGCGGGGCGGAATCAATTCGAGGATGAAAACCGGGGACTTGCGAAACTGCAAAAGTAAATACCGGAGGACTCCAGATGGCGGCGTTCTTGGTAAGGCGCTGCGGTCTCGCATCCGGAACGGCGTGTTTTTGTACGGTACTGACCGGGCGAGAGCAAGTATCCTGAAGGGAATAATAGCGGGTCGCCACACTCATCGTCAGCGAGGCCACGGCAATTACAACGACCACCGCACTCCAGATTTTGCGCTGATGAGTTATAAGATGGTTTAGCAATGGCATCTTGCGTGACTTTGCCGACTGGTCGTTTGTATCACAGTAAATTCAATGGTCGCAAGTGACTAAGGTCGTTACCGAGGGCAGCCACATTGTTGGATAACATACTCATGCCATAGGTTGTACGTTTTCTGCCGTTTGTCGAACACGAGACATGGCGCGGCCGGTGCTGTTGAAGAGTAAAATCGTCCCACTCACACGTGACTCCCTTAACCCTTTTCGGGCTGTTTGCGGTAACGGCGATGCTCGTGTTCTATGCTCTAGAGGCGCGGAGCCGTTGGTTCATTCTTGCCTTTGCCGGAGCTTGCGTGCTCGGATCCATCTACGGGTTTCTGCAAGGGGCATGGCCCTTCGGACTGGTGGAGGCGGTCTGGTCAGTGGTCGCGATACGGCGCTGGGCGGTCACGGCGCGCTCAAAGTAAAATGCCCGAATACCCGGCACTTATTCTCCGCGAATTTCTTCCAACATCCGGGGATCGATGTTGCCACCGCTGATGATGGCAACGTTGAATTTTGTTTTTGGCAGTTGATCGCCGCGGAACAAGAAGCCGGCGACGGCCACGGCTCCGCTGGGCTCAGCCACGGTGGCAGGATTTGACGCCAGCAAACGGACTGCGTCGCGAATTTCCTCTTCGCTTACGGTGACGATGTCATCGACATAACGGCGAATGTGCTCGAAGTTGATGTTGCCGATGCTTTGCGTGCGGAGCCCATCGGCAATGGTGCGGGACACTTCTTCGGCAGGGAAGTGGACAATTTTTCCCGCGCGCAAGCTGGCCCGGGCGTCGCCAGCGAGTTCCGGTTCGACGCCAATTACTTTTATTGATGGTCTGCTGAGCTTGACGGCAGCGGCGACGCCGCTAATCATTCCGCCGCCGCCGACCGGTGCAAAAACCGCTTCCACGTCGGGCAAGTCTTCAA
>JBAVUV010000405.1:0-2020 GCA_049696955.1 Candidatus Sulfotelmatobacter sp.
CCCGACAGCCCCCGCTGCGCCGGTGGCCGCTGCTTCAAAGAATACAAAGGCGACGGTTACCCTTAAGACCGACTCAAATAAGACCGCCTCAAAATCGAAACCTCCCAAACCTGCAAAGAAATCCGCCAAATCTGCCCCCAAGGCAGTCGCAGCCAAGCACTCCGCAAAGAAGCCGGGAAAAAAATCACCCCCGAAGAAGGTTAAGAAGCGGTAGCCCCTCGCCGCCTGAAATTCCCGCGCCCGCGGCCCGAATCAGGCCTATAATATGGTTATGCGGCGCCTTGTAGCCATGGCGGCTTTCGTATTTTTGGCAGTGTCGATCCCTTTGCAAGCGCAGCGCGGCGGCGGACACGCATCTGCCGGAGGCCACGGCGGATTTTCCGGCCACGCCAGTTTTGGCGGAGGTTTCGCCGGCGGCCACGCTTTCAGTGGAATGCGCGCCGGTTCTGGTTTCGCATCCCATGCCTACTCTCGTGGATCTTCTTTCCGCGGACCCGTCGCTTCGCGCGGCTTTAACTCTTACGGCCTCAATTCCCGTGGCTTCAATCGCTCGCGCGGTTTCAACCGTTCCCGCGACCGCTTTCGCATCCGCAGCTATGGAAATTGTTACGCATACGGATGTGGTTACGGCTGGGGATACCCCTACCTCTATGGCGGCGTCGATCCCTACTGGTGGTGGGACTCCGATTCGTCCGGCGATCAGGATCAGCAAAACCAGATCGGATTGGCTGAAGAGATGAATCAGCAAAGCCTTGAAGAGCAACAAATGCGCCGGCAGGGCGATCAAGATGCCTATGCGCACTCCGCCCCACCACCTCCACGTCGAGCCACGGGTACAGAACCCGATCCCCCCACTGTGCTGATTTTCCGCGATCAGCACAAAGAGGAAATAAAAAATTACGCCATCGTTGGTCAGACGCTGTGGAATTTTTCGCCGCAGCGCACCCAGAAAATTCCGCTCTCCAGTCTCGACCTCGCAGCCACAGAAAAAGCAAATGAAGACCGCGGCGTCGATTTCCACCTGCCAGGCGCGAACGAAGGCCAGTGAATTACCCTGTGTTCCCCTGTGCCCCCCGTGTTAAAGGTTTGTATTTTGATCAGCGCGAGGCACCGCGATCGCGCACGGAAACGCTGTGGATATCTTGACTGCGCCCTCGCCAACGTTTCCCGTTAGAATGGCATAACAGAAAAGTACTGATTGATGATTGATGATTTATGATTCAAACCCACTCGTCAAGGGTTTTTAATCATCAATCAACAATCAGCAATCATCAATCAACAATTCATCCCATGTCCCAATTCGTCCACCTGCACCTCCATACCGACTACTCTCTCCTCGACGGCGCCTGTGACGTGGAAAAACTCTGCGAGCGCGTGCAGCATCTCGGCATGCCCGCCGTCGCCATGACCGATCACGGAAATATTTTTGGCGCCGTGCACTTCGTCAACGCCGCCCATAAATACGGCGTCAAGCCCATCATCGGCTGCGAACTCTACATCTGCAAAAAAGACGATCACAACATCGAACGCACCCCGCCCGACGGCGATACCTACAACCACCTCCTCGTTCTAGCTCAAAACGAAGAAGGCTACCGCAACCTGGTCAAGATCACGTCGGAAGCCTCGCTGCATGGCTTTTACTACAAGCCCCGCGTCAGCAAGCAATTCCTCGCCGAACATTCCGCCGGCCTGATCGGTCTCTCTGGATGCCTCAAAGGCGAAGTCGCCGAGCGCCTCATGGAAGGGAAGTACGATGCTGCTCGCGCCGCCGCCGGCTCCTACCGCGACATCTTCGGCAAAGACAATTTCTACCTCGAGATTCAAGACCAGGGCCTCGCGATGGAGCACAAAATCCATCCCGGCCTCTTCCAACTTGAAAAAGATTTAGGCCTTCCACTCGTCGCTACCAACGATAGTCACTATCTCTGCGAAGACGATGCCCACGCGCAGGACGTCATGCTCTGCATCCAAACCGGCAAGTCGATCCACGATACCGCCCGCATGAAGTTCGATGGCACCC
>JBAVUV010000406.1:0-5618 GCA_049696955.1 Candidatus Sulfotelmatobacter sp.
TAGTAACGATGAAAGTCAATGGCTACGCCGGCTAAAATAGAGCCAACGCTGTAAAGCAATGTGGCCTTGAAGAACTGGCCGTAGATGAGCCGCCACGAGCCCCGGCTATTCTTCCAAACCAGGCCCACACCGATAACCAGCACGACTTGTTCGCAAGCGTAGAGCAGATCGAAGCTGCGTCCGTAAATAACTTCATTCGGAGAAACATATTGCCACGGAATAACGATAAACAGATAGAGATAGAGCCACCACGCAAGCAGTAGAAAAAAATCGACACTTGCCAGCCGGAGAGAATGATCATTTCGCCGAATGTGAGGTTGCACCGCCAGCGCCGCCATCATAGGCACGATGTGCAGGAAGAGGCCTACATCTGCGACAAACGGATTCGGCACTTCCTGGCGAAGGAAGACTTCAAAGTAGGTCCACAAGACCTGCACGCAGAACCACATGCCGCAGCCCAACGCCATAAGCGCCCAGAAGACTTGGGCCTTTTTATCGGTGGTTCTTATGTTGGAGAGGATGGACAGCGTTCCACCAAAAAGCAGAACGCACTGCAGGAGGTCTCCGAAGGCTGTAAGTGCGATGCTGTGCGAGGCCAGCAACGTCACTAAAATGTGGACGCAAACCACCGCGCACACAATTCCTATCCACTTGCTTGGTTGTCGCACCGAGATCAATCCCACTGTAAGAGTTTATGTTCAGTCTGCGACATCGCCGCGTTACGGAAGTAATCCTACGATGGAACGGAGGCGCTTTTTCGGGAAGCTATCCAATCGCGGCGGCGAATCGCTGGGCAAACCGGAAGACGTCGCGATAAGAGTTGTAGAGCGGAACAGGGGCAACTCGAAAGGTATCCGGCTCTCGCCAATCACCCACGATGCCTTCTTGCGTGAGCTGCTGACATAATCCCCGGCCGTTTTGCGGGATTCGGATAGAAAGCTGCGCGCCGCGCCGATCGTGTTCTTGCGGCGTCACAATCGAAAAGCCGGAAGAAAACTTCTGGTTCAACAAAATCTGATTCAACAAGAATTCAAGGTAGCCGGTTAACGTCACACTCTTAGCCCGCAAGAGTTCTATACCTGCCTCGTGGAACATTTGCATTGAAGCGCGCAGGGCCGCCAAACTGATAATCGAGGGATTACTTAGCTGCCAACCTTCAGCGCCGGGCATCGCCTGAAACGTGGGGCCCATCTCAAACCGAGACCGTTCGTCGTGACCCCACCATCCAGAAAATCTTGGCAAGTCGAAGGAGTGAGCATGCCGCTCATGAACGAAACAGCCAGCCACGCATCCAGGACCGCCATTCAGATACTTATAGCTGCACCAAACCGCGAAGTCCGGACCCCAATCGTGCAGTTTCAAACACAGATTGCCGGCAGCATGTGCCAGATCGAATCCAATCACGCAACCCCTTGCATGACCTGCGCGCGTAATTCCCGCCATATCGAACGCTTGGCCGGTCGCGTAATTCACTCCACCCAGCAGGATCAAGGCGACCTCATCCCCTAAGCGGTCGATCAGCAAATTGATTTCTTCATCCCGCAGACAAGACTCGCCCGGCAGCGGACTTAATTCAATCAGAGAGCTGGCGGGATCGTAGCCATGAAAAGCAATCTGGGACTTCACCGCGTACTGATCGGAAGGGAATGCGCCACGCTCGACAACGATTTTATTTCGCGTAGGAGTTGGCCGGTAGAACGATACCATCATCAGGTGAAGATTTACCGTAAGCGAATTCATCACTACCACTTCAATGGGTTTGGCCCCTACGAGTGCAGCGGTCTGGTTCGTAAGCAGCCGGTGATAGGGCATCCATGCATTCGCAGCTTGAAAGTGTCCCTCCACTCCAAGTTCGGCCCAATCTTTCAGCTCCTGTTCTATGTATTCCGCAGCTGCTTTGGGCTGAAGTCCCAGCGAGTGACCGCAGAGATACACGCAATGTTCGCCATTGGCGGTTTTAGGAAACAAGAAGCGCTCCCTGTAATTTCGCAGCGGATCGCGCGCATCCATCGCAAAAGCGGAATCCTCACTTGAGCTGAACTCGGGATTCGTCACTGCCCTAACTCCAGCGGAGCTAGAGCGTGATGAACTAATCGCTCTGCTCTATCCCAGTCGACATCCTCTACTCGATGAATGCCCATGCTGAGTTCACTCAGTATTCGTTCCTGAACCGCACCTCGCGCCAGAGCGACGGAGTAGGGAATTCGGTGAAAGGTGACCATGGCGTACTTCGGAACGAAGAGGGTCGGATACCGCGCTTCCAGCGCCAGTTCCAATTTCTTGGTGAATAGAAACTGCGAGTCCGCAACCCGATCCCGCATTTCGGTAAAGTTGTCGATCGCCATATCCGCAATTGCATCCGTATTCACCTTGCGACCCTTTTCGAACTCCGCGAATACTCTAGTCCAATCTGCGTTGTACCGGTCGAGCAGTTCGACCAGGTAAGAGCAATCTTCAAATCCACAATTGATGCCTTGGCCAAAGAAGGGAACGATCGCGTGGGCGGCGTCGCCCAGCAGCAGAGCTCGTCCGTGTATATGCCAGGGAGAGCACTTGACGGTGACCATGGATCCCGTCGGATTGGCAGCATAGTTCTCCGCGAGTTGCGGCATCAGTCGATTGGCGTCAGGAAATCGCTCTTCAAAAAAACGAATTATGTCCGCTTCGGTGATGAGGCGGGCGAAGCTGTCTGCACCCTCGAATGGCAAAAAGAGTATGCAGGCAAAGGTGCCATCTATATTTGGCAACGCAATCAGCATGTGATTTCCCCGCGGCCAGATGTGAAGAGCGTTCGGCTCCAGAAGAGGCTTTCCGTTGGGGCCAGCTGGAATTGTCAACTCTTTGTAACCGTAATCGAGATACTGTTGAGAAAAATTGAAGTGACACAACTTGAGCATCTCTGCCCGCAGAACCGATGCTGCACCGTCGCAGCCAATCAGAACCTCAGTCTTTCGGTTGGTTTCTTCGCTCGTATCCTCGTTACGCACTCGGATCTCTCTGGTCTTGAAGTCGCATCCGATGCAGCGCTGATGAAAATGAATGGTCGCACCCTGTTCTTCCGCGGCATTCATGAGCGCTATATTCAGTTCTGCCCGCGAAATCGAGTGAATGACCTCTGTCTCATTTTTTCCATAGGGTTGGAATGTAAGTTCTCCGGCAATCGAATGCATCATCCTGCCCTTCATGGGAATGGTGATGCCGCGCATTTTCTCCCAGAGGCCGGCCTGCTGCAATGCGTGAATTCCTCGCGTCGATAACGCTAGATTAATCGACCGTCCCGCACTGATGTGCACTCGCCTCATATCGGAACGCCGTTCGTAAATCTCGACGGAAAACCCGCGCCGCATCAGGAGAATGGCAAGCAGAGGTCCATTCAAGCCGGCGCCGATCAGCGTTACTTTTTCAGATGTGGCTTTCATTCCAGAGAAAACGACCGGATATTTTGCCGAGCGTAGGAGTACGGCAAATAATTCACTCCGTCAACAACGTCCTGGCCTCCCACAACTCTGGGAAAAATTTCTTGTCGAGCGTCAACTTCAAGTAAGACGATCCCGCGCTTCCCCCAGTTCCCATGCGGATGCCGATGATACGTTCCACCAATTGGATGTGCCGCAGGCGCCAGCTCACTACCAACTCGTCAAACTCCGTAAGGCGTTCGCATACATCGATCCAGTCGCGATGATGACGCTCATCCTGATAAAGCGCATGGACCGCACGTGCGCGAGCCTCGAAACGCTCTCTTTCAGTTTCGTTATTATTGAAGGCCGGGATTTTGCTCATAGCCTGTAAAGCCCCGAAGAATACGTCGCGCAGCGACGGCTCTTCCAATCGGCGCTTCAGACTTGCGTACGCTTCCGGAGTGGGGCGGTGATAGCGCAGCATTTTCTCGTCTTTTAAGCCGCAAAGAAATTCGATCTCTCGAAATTGCTCCGACTGGAAACCGCTGGCCGGTTCCAGCAAACCGCGAAAGGCAAGAAAATGCGTGGGCAACATCGTTTCCAAAATGGTGAACTGCTCCACCAATACTCGAGTAATTTCCGTACACCGCCGCAACAGCCGTGCCGCTTCATAAACCTCATCATGCGATTGCGGAGCCGCACCTGCTCTTTGCAGGTTTGCGACCACGGCATCCAGATCGTGCAGCAATTCCTTGAACCACAACTCGTAAGTCTGATGCACGATAATGAATAACAATTCGTCGTGATGTACTGGAGAAGACTTTGGCTGCTGCAACTCAAGCAATTCCGGAACCCTCAGATACGAGCTGTAAGTCAGCTTTTCGGGCTCTGCCGCCAAAGGGCTGATCTCGATTGCGGCAATCGATCGTTGGCTGTGGTCGGCCTCCAGCAAGTCGGATCCGAGGTTCAAAAACTCAGTTGCGTTTCCACTGAGCAGTTTGGCCTTGGTGTGTTGCGGCAAATTGCTTTGGCGGATCAGAGTTCCTGCTCTTTCTTCGCCCAGAGGAAAAGGATAATCCGATCCCAGAAGCACCCGATCAGCTCCCATCGTTCCTACCAGAAATTGCAACGCGAGCTGGTCGAACACTGCGGAGTCTGTGTAGAAGCGGTTGAGATAGTAGCTAGGTGGGTGTTGGCACTCACCCCGCGCAATCGGATGATGATGCCAGGCATTTTCCAGCCGCCCCAGCAGAAATGCGAAACTTCCGCCGCCATGCGCAAAACATATGCGGAGCGAACGGGGCAGGCGATCGAATGCTCCACTCAAAATCAGAGCGACGACCGACAGTTGCGTTTCTGCCGGCATACCGACCGTCCATGGCATCATGTATTTCGGCATCCGTTCGCTTCCGAACATTTCCCAGGGATGCACGAGGACGGCGGCGCCTTCATCCGCGCAATGCTGCAGAAAAGTCACTATGCCAGCATCATCCAAATTTTTGCTTCCTACATGATTGCCGATTTGCACTCCTAGATGCCCGGCCTGGATGCAGCGGCTGAGTTCCTTACATGCTGCGTCAACATCTTGCAGTGGCACTTGGCAAAACGATTTCAGCCGCCCTTGCCCGCGGCTGCAAAGTTCGAGAGCCGCATCATTGAACATTTGCGCACAATCGAGCGCATGCTGGACTGGACGGTCATAGGCAAACAGCACCGGGGTGGCAGACATCACCTGCAAATCAACGCCGTCGCGATCCATTTCACGGAGGCGCACTTCCGGATCCCAACACGCCGAATAAATGTGGCGGAAGAATCGATCTCCCACCATGATGTCGGCTTTCCCGGGCTCCGTATGTTTGATCCACGGCCAGTTCGGCGTCCCATAGCGCGCCGCGAGATCGGGCCATGAACTGGGGAAGAAATGATTATGGATGTCGATAACTTGCATGTTTCACTTGCCGGGATGAACTGTGCCGCAATGCTTGCATTTGCGCTTGGTCTCGTTGCCGTAGAACTGTTCAAACACAGGCGGGAGATCCTTTACGATACTTTTCAGCTTTAATTCCGCGCGATAAACCAACTGGTGGCAGTTCGGACAATACCACTCGAAAGCATCGAGCGAGCCTTCAGGGCGTGGTACCTCGATGACCACTCCGATGGTTTCAGCTGGCCGTTGCGGCGAGTGGCGCATATGCTTGGGTAAAAGAAAAATCTCGCCTT
>JBAVUV010000407.1:0-13739 GCA_049696955.1 Candidatus Sulfotelmatobacter sp.
GATCCGGCGCTTGTCCGCGAGCGAACTGGCGAAACTCTCCGGCTCAACTCCGGCTGCGGCGAATGAAGAAGAAAAGTATTGGGAACAGCATGATCAGAACCTCCCTGCGGCCAGGGCGAAAGCCCCCAAAGACGGATACATGCCGGAGGGACCCGAGGAAAATGACGAGACCGCCCCTTCTGCTGTGGATCAGCCCGGACTGCCTCCCCGTCAACTCAAGCCCGCTTCTCCCGACTATAGACGGCGGCAGAGCATGGCCGGCATGGAACCTCCGGACGAAGACCTCTACGATGGGCTTTCCCCGGAAGCGGGTTCGATGCCGCGGCTGAGCGGGGAAGGCACACCAGGATTATTAAGTGCCGGAATGAATGATACGAGCGATGACCGGTCAAGGACTTCGAAAGCACGTTCTTTTTCCCCGGAGGGGTCCGCCTATCCTGCTTATCCGCCTGACTCCAGAGCGGAAAATTCTGACGAGCGGCTGGACGCCTGGTCGCGAGACTCGTCTTTCGGTTCGTCGTCTCCGCCGCTTGAGAGCCGCAGACCGCTGCGCAACCCGGCTGAAGACGAAGACCATCCCACAATTCGCCACCGCGCAAACCCCTATGCCGGAGTTCCGTCGCTCTACGATCTTTACGCGCAAGTCTCCCGGCGCACGCCGGTCCTGGCCCGCTTTGGCGAAGATATTTTCCGCAATGGTACGGGCAATTTCGACGAGCTGCCCATGGATCTGCCAGTCGGCCCCGACTACGTGCTGGGGCCGGGCGACGGTTTGAGCATCGAACTCTGGGGTGGAGTTTCCCAGCATCTGCAGCGCGTGGTCGATCGTGAAGGCCGCGTGGCCCTGCCGGAAGCCGGCGCGGTGCAAGTGACGGGACGCAGTCTCGGCGATGTGCAGCAACTGGTGCAGAGCGTATTGCGCGGCGAATTTCGCGATGTGCACGCCGACGTTTCTCTGGCCCGCCTGCGCACGGTGCGGGTTTATGTGGTTGGAGATGTGTTGCGTCCGGGGGCCTACGACGTGAGTTCGCTTTCCACGCCGCTCAACGCGCTCTACCAGGCGGGTGGCCCGACGTCTCGTGGCTCGCTGCGGGTCTTGCGGCTCTACCGCGGGCCGCAGCTGGTGGGCGAGATCGATCTCTACGATCTGCTGCTGCACGGTGTTCGTTCCAGGATGCAGCACCTTCAGGCCGGAGACACGATCATGGTGCCTCCCGTAGGCGCGGAGTTGACGGTCGAGGGCATGGTGCGCCGTCCCGCGATCTATGAATTGAATCACGAAACTGATCTGGCGGAAGCTTTGCAGCTGGCGGGCGGCGTGCTTAACACCGGCACGCTCCGCCACATCGAAGTGGAGCGCGTAGTCGCCCATGAGAGCCGCTCCATGCTGCGGCTCGATCTGCCGGAAAACAATAATCAGGAAGCGGTGACCGGCGCGCTCGAAGCCTTCAAGATTCAGGATGGCGACAAGATCCGCATTTCGCCGATTCTGCCCTATAGCGAGCAAACGGTGTATCTCGACGGACATGTTTTTCATCCCGGGAAGCGCGCCTACCGCGAAGGCATGCGTATCACCGACCTTATTCATTCCTATGCAGATCTGCTGCCCGAACCGGCGGCACGACACGCGGAAATTATCCGGCTGACTCCGCCCGACTACGCTCCGGAAATCATTGCCTTCAACCTGGCCGACGCAATGGGAGGCGACAGAGAGGAGAAGACCGGGGAGAACAATGTCCAGAACGTCACATTGAAAGCCTTCGATACCGTGCGCATCTTCGGCCGCTACGACTTCGAAGATCCGCCCACGGTCATGGTCACCGGGGAGGTGCGTCACCCCGGCCAACTTGTGACCAACGGACAGACTCGTCTGCGCGATGCGGTCTATCAGGCCGGCGGCCTCACGCGTGATGCGCAGTTGAGCGATGCCCAAGTCTTCCGCCGCAGCGCCGACGGAAAGCTCAGAGTGTTGAGCGTGAATCTGGAGCGCGCACTGGCGGGAGACGCCGAGGACAATGTTTCTTTGCTGCCGAAGGACCGGATATTCATCCACCGCAATCTGGCGAAGGTCGATCCTCCGGCGGTGAAGATTGAAGGCGAAGTGGCCCGCCCGGGAAAGTATCCGTTAGGCGACGATATGTCCGCCGCACAACTGGTCCGGTTGTCCGGCGGATTGATGCGCGGCGCCTTCACCGAAACCGCCGACCTGACCCGCTACACGGTGGAAAACGGCGGGCAGATCGTTGGCGAACATGTTGCAATTCCGCTCGCCCGCGCGCTGGCGGGAGTGGCCGACAGCGATGTGCGCCTGCATGACGGCGATGTCCTCACCATTCGTCAACTGGCGGGCTGGACCGACGTTGGGGCAGTGATTACGGTCAGGGGGGAAGTCCTGCATCCCGGCGACTACGGGATCGAGGAAGGCGAGCGCCTGAGTTCTGTTCTCAAACGTGCCGGAGGGCTGCGCGCCGATGCCTATCCTTACGGCGCAATTCTCGAACGCAAACAAGTCCGCGAATTGCAGGAGAAAAATCGGGGTGACCTCATCCGGCAGGTGCAAGCCCAGCAGTCCGCGCTGCAGCTGATTCCAGATGCTGGCGATGCCGATGAAAAGCTGGCCAAGACCGCGGTGATCGATCAATGGCATGCCACGCTCGAAGAGCTGAAGAGCACGCCGCCGGAAGGGCGGCTGGTCATTCACATCTCGAAAAATGTCGGCAGGTGGGCGAACACTCCGGCCGACGTCGAGGTGCGCGCCGGGGATACGTTGCTGATCCCGAAGACTCCCACCTATATCGTGGTCAACGGTCAGGTCTATAACCCAACCGCGATCACCTACCGCCCGGGAAAGAGTGCGGGATGGTACCTGCGCCAGGCTGGAGGCCCCACCAACATGGCCAACAAAAAAGCAATCTTCGTGGTGCGCGGCGACGGTTCGGTGGTGGGTGGAAAGGAAAGCGGCGAATGGTTCACGGGAGATGTTTTAAGCGCCGAGCTGCGCCCCGGGGACATGGTCTTCGTTCCGGAGAAAGCTCTGGGCGGAACTCCAAGATGGAAAAGCACCATGGATGCAGCCCAGATGATGTCATCGATCGCCATTGCCATCAGTGTCGGCCGGGCGTTCTGAACGAGCTCTGGTGTGAGAGTCGTGGATGCATGGATGACCGCCGGCGAGTTGTTGGCGCGGGTCTTGTTGGCCCGCGTCTTGTTGACCCTGATCTTCTTTGTGCCGACTATTTCAAGGACGGCTCTTGCCCAAGCGCCGAGGAGAGACACAGGGGACGGTTTGCAGAATCCGCCGCTGCTTGTGGATCCGGTGCAAGGTCCGAACAATGGGGAAACGGCCGATCCGCTGACGACGGTTTCAGTTCCTGAGCCAAACCCATCCACCACGAGTAAGTGGAACCAACGGAAGGCTCGAGGCGGAGGCGGTAGCGGGATCGATCTGTTCCAGCGATTCGCGGCCGACCAAAACAAGATCTGGACCAGCCCGTTGCGCCTGCACCGTAGCGATGCGGTTTGGGCGCTGCCCGCGGTGGCTGCCATGGGCGCATTTCTGGCCAGCGATTCCTGGTTATCAAAGCAAGTTCCATCGGGCGAAACAGCACGCAGCCGCGATCTTTCGAATGATGGCGTCTTCGCTCTCGCCGGCGCGGCTGGGGGGATGTTTCTAATCGGAAAGATCAAGCACAACGATCACGCCGCCGAAACCGGATTCCTGGCTATCGAGGCCGCATTGAACGCAGCCGCAGTCGACTACTCACTGAAATCAATTTTCGCTCGCCAGCGTCCATATCAGGGCACAGGGTCCGGCCATTTCTTTGCGGGCGGATCCTCCTTTCCCTCTGAGCATGCCGCCGTTTCCTGGGCGGTGGCGGGAGTCATCGCGCACGAATATCCCGGGCCAATCACCAAACTGCTGGCCTACGGCATCGCATCTGGCGTAACCGTGTCGCGGGTGACGGGCAAAGAACATTTTCCCTCGGACGTTTTGGTCGGGGGAGCGCTAGGCTACTTCGTCGCCCGCCAGATTTATCAGCGGCATCGCGACCCCGAAGTCAGCCCTGCACCGTGGGGAAATCCGTTTGAATTTCATGCGGCGGAAGAAGACAAACTAAGAAGTCCGCGCAATATGGGATCGCCCTATGTCCCGCTCGAAAGCTGGGTTTATCCAGGGCTCGAGCGATTGCAGGCACTCGGCTACCTGCAGACTGCTTATCTGGGAATACGTCCCTGGACCCGCACGGAGTGCGCTCGCCTGCTGGAAGAGGCTGGGGAAGGGATGCGTTATGGAGACGGCGAACAAGCGGGCGGAGAATCGTCATCGGAAGTGCAAAAAACTTACGCCGCATTGCTTAGTGAATTCGGCGACGAGATGGACCGCCGTAATGGCGCCGCGAATGTGGGCTTCGGCTTGGATTCAATCTACACCCGCTGGACCGGGATCACGGGCACGCCATTGCGTGATGGCTACCACTTCGGGCAAACCATCGTCGACGATTACGGGCGCCCTTATGGCGAAGGCTTCAATCAGATCACAGGAATGAGCGGCCGCGGCGTCGCGGGTCCATTCTCGTTTTCATTTCGCGGCGAATACCAGCACGCTCCGAAGGTAGCTTCCGATCCGGCAAACGTCTTGCAGGCCGCGGCGGCTGAGGATGGATTGTTAACCCTCCTTGCGGATGGATCTCCAGCCATCAACCGTTTTCGCCTGATCGAAGGTTCGATCGGCTTTACCGTCAACAACGTCAAGATTTCTTTCGGAAAACAGAATCTGTGGCTGGGTCCGGGAGAGAGCGGGCCGTTGCTGTTGAGCGACAATGCTGCGCCCATCACCATGCTGCAGATTGACAATGCGTCGCCCTTCGAGATTCCGCTGCTCTCGAGCCTCCTGGGGCCGGTCCGGATGACTTCATTTCTTGGTCAGCTGGCCGGACAAAACTGGGTGTATAACCCGCCCGCCTCGGTGGGACTGAATCCCAGCGTGGATCCGAGTTTTCTCGTGGGACCGAATTTCAGCCCGCAGCCGTTCATTCATGGCAACAAGATCGGTTTTCATCCCACACCGAATCTGGAGTTCGGCCTGGGAGTGACTGCCATCTTCGGCGGCCCGGGACTGCCGTTCACCTGGAATGAATTTTTCCGCAGCTACTACTCTCACAGCGCAAATACCGCCAGCAATCCAGCCAAACGATTTTCCAGTTTCGATCTGACGTATCGCGTCCCCGGAATCAGAAAGTGGCTGACGATTTACAGCGACTCGCTGGTCGGGGACGAAGTTTCTCCGCTGGGTTCGACCCGGCCCATGTTGAATCCAGGAATCTATTTGCCGCAAGCGCCGAAACTGTCCAAGCTCGAGTTGCGCGTCGAAGGATTCAAAGCCGACCCCAGGCTGGGCACAATGTATACCGACCGCCGCTACCGCTCCGGCTATACCAATGATGGCAACCTGATTGGCAGCTGGGTTGGACGCCAGGCCCTGGGCGGACAGGCCTGGACCAAGTATTCATTTTCTCCGCACAGCAGCGTGCAACTGGGTTACCGGCACCAGGAAGTGGACAAATTTCTCGCCGGCGGCGGACACCTGAACGATTTTTCCCTCAACGCCCGGTGCTGGCTGGGGCCTCAGGCGGAGCTCTCGTGGCAAGCGCAATATGAGCAGTGGCACTTTCCCGCTCTTCGTTCGCGGCCGGAATCCGACTTTTCCACTTCTTTGCAGCTGACCTACCATCCCAGCCTGCGCTGGCGCCAGAACTAGATTCGAGAGAAAACGGACTCGCCCGTGAGTTTCCTGGAAGGTGTTGAGGAAGGAATTGTCGCAGACCGCCACGAAGACGCGTCCTGATTTTTCGGCGGAACCCTCTTTTCGCGGAATCGGATCTCCCGAGCTGAGAGATGACCCTGCCTCGGCTCCCGTATTGTCAGCTGCGGTGTTGTCGGCCCCGGTCTCGTCACCCCCGGTCCTCCCCGCCCAAGTATTGGATCGGATGCGTCTGCTCTGGGACCAGCGTCGCGTCATTGCCAGGGTAACGCTCATCGGGTTGGGGCTGGCAATTGCAATCGCTTTTCTGCTGCCCAAACAATATCGCTCGACGGTGCAGTTGATGCCTCCTGAGCCGCCCTCCAGTTCCGCGAACATGTTGGCCGCCCTGAGCGCCAAGGCGGGCAACGGAATCGGGGCAATGGCCGGAGGACTTTTGGGCGGCAATTCCACAGGGGCGCTTTTTGTTGGCGTGCTGCGCAGCCGCACTCTCGAAGACCGGCTGGTCGAACGCTTTGACCTGAGAAAGGTCTACGGCGAGCGGCTGGAGGAAGATGCCTGCGCCAAGCTTGCCAGCAACAGTGGAGCCTCCGAAGATCGCAAGACGGGCATCATTTCAATCACCGTCCTCGATCGCAATCCGGGCCGCGCCGCCGCCCTTGCCGCCGCACATGTGGAGGAATTGAATCGCCTGATTGCCGAACTCTCCACTTCAGCGGCGCATCGGGAGCGCGTATTTCTCGAAGAGCGGCTCAAGGCAGTGACGCAGGAATTAGACGCGGTCTCGAACGAGTTCAGCCAGTTCGCCAGCAAGAATGCCGCGATCAATATTCCCGAACAAGGCAAGGCCATGGTGGAAGCCGCGGCGCTGCTCCAGGGCCAGCTCATTGCCGCCGAATCCGAGTTGAAGGGACTATCCGAGATCTACACCAGGAACAATGTTCGCGTGCGTTCGGTGCAGGCCCGCGTCTCCGAGTTGCGCCGCCAACTGGAAAAGCTCGACGGCGATTCGCCGGCCGCCAAAATCGGATCTTCTAGCGCTGGATCGCCCACGGAAAGTTTGGATCCGGGGCACGGCGATTACCCAACCATCCGCGAATTGCCGTTGCTCGGAGTCACTTACGCCGATCTGTTGCGCCGCACCAAAATTCAGGAAGCGGTGTACGAAACTCTCACCCAACAGTACGAACTGGCCAAGGTGCAGGAAGCCAAAGAAACGCCCAGTGTGAAAGTGCTGGATCCGGCCAGCATCCCCGAGAAGAAGTCGTACCCGCCGCGGCTGGCCATCCTGTTTTTGGGCGGCTGCTTTGGGCTTGCCGGCGGCGCGATCTGGGTGCTGGCGCGCGCGGGCTGGGAGCAGATTAGTGCGGACGATCCCGGCAAAGAGCTGGCCAGCGAGGTTTTCCATACCATCTCCCGGAGTATGAACGCGAAAATGCCATGGGCTCCCCCGAACGGCGCCCGCTGGTGGGCTGTGACTCATCGTGCCTGGATGCGCTGCGTGAAGTCGAAACCGCCGATGTAAGGGTTCTGTGGCGAACCTGGCAAACTGTGCATCGCTTCACAGTGAGTTCACCGGGGTGCAGAAATGAATTTCTGAAATGAGTCAGATTGCCGCTTCACTTGCCGGCCCCCAAGCTTTCCCTTTGCCCCTGTCCCGGTTCCACCAGACGCGGCGGATCGGCTACAGCATGGCCGATCAGGCGTTTGCAGCCGGCGGCATGTTTCTTGTGAACCTGGTGCTGGCCCGTACTCAGACCAAGGCGGAGTACGGGATGTTTGCCTTGTCCTATTCGCTTCTTACCTTTCTTATGGGCCTGCATAATGCTGCGATCCTTGAGCCCTTCACGGTTTACGGTTCAGGAAGATACCGCCACCGCTTTGCGGAATATTCGCGGCTGATTGCCTGGAGCAATGCCGCGCTTGCTCTGTTGCTCACGGTGCTGGTCCTGAGCGTGTGCTGGGGATGGCACTGGATTGCTCCTGGCCATGTGCCCCGGGCAATCCTGGGCCTCGGGCTGGCGTTAAGCGTGCTGCTCTCGGGGGCACTCCTGCGCCGCAGCTTCTATGTTCAGCGAAAGCCGGCAGGAGCGGCCGCAACCTCGCTGGTTTTTTTCGCAACCGTTTCTCTGTCGCTTTGGATCGCGGTCCGGGCGCACGTGCTGAATAGCTTCTCGGTTTTTCTGATCCTGGCAGTGGGATGGATTGTCGCGGGAGCGATCTCCCTTGGCGGCCGGCTGCAGGTTTGGCCGCCCCGGTTCCACTCGCGTGAGTGCTTCCTCAGAACGGAGCCGCACTATTGGCGCGAACATTGGGAATATTCGCGCTGGGTCTTGGCTACCGCGTTTGTTTTCCAGTTCATGCATCAGGGCTATTACTGGCTGGTAGCCGGATTTCTCTCCGTGAACCAGGTTGGCAACCTGAAGGCCATGTACATTCTGATCGCTCCGGTCGAGCAAGTCATGATTTCACTGTCTTTCCTGTTGTTGCCGGCTCTGACCGCGAGATACGTCGCCGGAAACTTCGATGGTTTTCTGTCGCTCTGGAAGCGCTATGCGCTGGCGATGGCCGGGATCACGCTGCTGTTCGCCATCACGGTTCGACTGGCCGGAACGCCGGTGATGCACATTCTTTATGCGGGCAAATTCGACGGCCTGGCTCCTTTGCTTTTCGTGCTCGCTTTGGTGCCGCTGTGGACCGGCATTGGCAATACGTTCAGTGACGCCCTGCGGGCTGCGGAGCGGCCACGCCTGGTTTTTTACGCCTACGTCAGCAGCGCTCTGGCCACCTTCATCGGAGGCGTTCCCCTGGTGATCTACTTTGGTTTGCGCGGCGCGGTTTACGGTATGCTGCTTTCCGGGGCGACCTACACATGTGCGCTCGCTCTGGCTTTCTGGTTTTGCGTGTCCCGGGGCCCGCGCGGCGGCGGATTCCTCCCCGCCATCCCAACTCTTCACCCTCATTTCCCCAGTAAAGCGAAAACGAATGACGCGCAACCTGGAGCATCGGCAGATTATGCCTGTCTCATTTAGTTATTCATCCAATAGTTCGTCATCCCATCGTGATTCATCCCGGATGCCGGCCGAGCAAGATGCGGTCGCAGCTTTACCCGCCTGCGATCTCGAATGGGACCGTCCGCCCGCTCCGATCGCCCTGTTCGTTTACAACCGGCTCGATCATACCCGGCGCACGCTGGAGGCTCTCCGCGCCAACCATCTTGCCGGGCAAAGCGACCTGTTTATATTCGCCGACGCGGCGAAAGATGAGTCCGCGGCCGCGGCCGTGGCGGCCGTCAGGAAATTCATTCGCGCGATCGAGGGATTCCGGTCGGTGACCATCACTGAGCGGGAAAGAAACCTGGGCCTCTCGAATTCCATCATCCGCGGAGTGACGCAGCTTTGCCGTGAGCAGGGCCGCGCCATCGTCCTCGAAGACGATCTGCTGACCACCCCTGACTTCCTCACGTTTGTAAACCTGGGGCTCGACCGTTATGAAAATGTCGCACAGGTTTTCAGCGTGACTGGCTTCAATTTCCCGATTGCGGTGCCGCCCGATTATCCCTACGACGCCTATGCCTCGGTGCGAAGTTGTTCGTGGGGCTGGGCAACCTGGAAAGATCGCTGGGATAAGGCCAGTTGGTCGGTCTCCGCGTTCGACGACCTGATTTCGAGCCCCGAAGGCCGGCGGCGAGTCGACCAGGCCGGCCCTGATCTGGCTCCGATGCTGGCTCTGCAAGCCGCCGGAAAAATCCAGGGTTGGGATGTGATCTGGGGCTTCGAACACCTGCGCCACAGCGCGGTTGCGATCCGCCCGGCAATTTCGAAGGTCTATAACATCGGCTTTGACGGCTCGGGAATCCACTGCCGGCGAGCGCCGTTTCAGCAGAGCGCGTTGCCCAGCGAAGGCTTGTCCAGCCAAAGGTTTCCCGAAGTCGTGACCCCGGACCCCTACTTCGCCGACAAAATAACGCGCCTGCACCGGCTCTCTTATACCAGGAAGCTGTTACGGACCTGGTACCGGTACATTCGCCCCCGGCCGCTAGCCGGGAAATGAAATCTCAGGTTTCGTGTCTCTCGTGAGGCTCTCGCTCATTGCTGCGCCATGACGACCCTGAAATCCTTGCAGCAAGACTGGGAATGGCTCGGGGAAAATGATCGGCAGCGCAGAGCGTAACCGCAATTTCGGATGATCTCATGCGGGTGGCGATTAATTGTTTGCAAGTCGACCCCAAATATGTGGGAGGAGTTACGTCCTACGTGTTGGGTCTGCTGGAAGGCTTTGCCGAGGTCTCGAATGGCTGCCAGTTTCAAGTGTTTATCTCCGCCGCCAACGCCCATCTTTTTCATGATCTAAGAAAACACGATCTAAGAAAACAGGGCCTTCAACCAGACTTGCGAAAAGCGGACTTGCGAAAACATTCAGGCCTGGATTTCGTCGAAGTCGATGACAAACTTCTGGGTCTGAAGGGCAATCTCTGCCGCGCGGCACTGCTCTCGGGAAGCGCGGAGGTGTACAAGCTGGCCACGGATGGCCTTTTCCAAAAAATCAGGGAGCGGATGGAGAGCGATTCGGATGTTCTATACACCCCAACGCCGGTGTTGCGCTGTCTTAACCACCGCCAGCCCACGGTGCTCTCCATGCACGATATCCAACACCTCCACCACCCGGAATTTTTCAGCTGGCCAACCCGTCTCAGCCGCAGGGTCACCTACAGTCTCAGCGCGCGACACGCCAGTTATCTGCAGGCCAGCAGCCAGTACACGAAGAAAGATTTGCTGCGACATTTTCCCGCGCTCTCTGCGGAACAGGTCGAGGTGATCCCCTCCGGAGTGCAGTGGAGGAAATTCGCCGCACCGGCGGCCGGGGATGCGCTGTCGGGGCTGCGCGGCCTGCCCGACCGTTTTCTTTTTTTTCCCGCCCAACTGTGGCCGCACAAGAATCATTTGACGCTGCTGCGGGCATTGAAGCAGATCGAAACCAAACACGGCATGAAGATTCCGCTGGTTCTTACCGGCGAGAAATTTTCCGCGGCTCCGCCAATCTTTAAATTCATCGCCGAGCACTCCATGACCTACGTTCGCCATTTGGGGAAAGTTACTTTCCAGGAGATGGTAGCGCTGTATCAGAAGGCGGCCTTCGTGATCACGGCCACTCTGTACGAGTCCAGCAGTCTGCCTGTCCTCGAGGCCGCCGCCGCGGGTGCTCCCATCATCGCCTCGAGAATCCCTCCCATCGAGGAACTGGGCCAGGTGCTGGAGTTGAATTTATTCGATCCCAGGGATGTGGAGGGACTGGCGCGTCTGATCGTTGCGCTTTGGGACGATGGGGAAACAGCATCTGCCCAGTCAGCCTACAACCGCCGGCACATCAGCTCTTATTCCTGGGCCAACACGGCGCGGAACTATATCCGGTTTTTTGAGCGAATCGCCAACTGACGAAGTTCTCCGAGCGAACTGCCAGAGCGGTTCCGGCCTGAATCCCTGGTCAAACTAATGTTGAGACTCGTTTACATTCCGCTCCTGGTGGTGCTGGTGTGGAGTTTTTGGCGGGCTATCACAAAGATCGGCCGACGCGATGCGGCGCTTACGCCGGTCTTAGGTTGGACGGTGGGACTGGCTTTTTTCTTTCTTGGCCCGCTGACCCTGATGGTGCTCAATGGAGGATACCAAGACCCCGCTTTCTACGCCGCCAGCGCCAGCCATAACACCGTCGATCTTTTAAGTACTGATTTTTTCGTTCCCTTTCTGGTGATCTGGACTTCGTTGCTGCTCTCCGCCGGAGTTCTCCTCCTTTTTCTTCCCCGGGCGCTACCCGGGGGGGAGGCCACGCGGGATCGGCCCGAACTTGTTCTCGACCAGGCGCTTCTGAGGAAAGTGATCTTCGTGACCACAGTTCTGGCCCTGCTCGATTACGGGCTCACCATACGAATGGTCGGAGGCTTCGAGGAGTTTCTCCTGAGCAACTGGTCCGGACGCGTCAGTGATCTGCTGGCGGATCTGGGGGACCGCTACGCGTTATACCTGTGGATCTCGCAGGCAAATCAAATCGTCTTTACTGCCGCCGCCGTCCTCTACACCCACTCCCAAGCGCGGGAAGGCAAGATCCACTGGCGAATTTCCGCGCTGCTGGTGCTGTTCTTCCTGTTGCACATTGCCTTCCAGGGCGAGCGGATTTATCTGGCGCTCTACCTTCTCTCCGCGCTGACCTCGTGTTGGCTGTATCGCAGAAAAAAGTTGGTCGCGGGATTGTTGCTGGCCGCCCCGGCGTTGGCGGCGGTCTTCAGCGCATGGGCCTATTTTCGCAACGATCTCTCGAAACTCAGCGACAACGTGTCGGTCTACAACGACGCCGACATGCAAAATCGCACCGTCACCTGGTTCATGGATGCCTGCGACGGAGATGATGTCATGTTTCTTTTTCATGTCATCCAGGATTTTGGCACGCGGCACGAATATCTGTACGGTATGTCCTATGCCCGGGCGGTATATTTTGTGATTCCGCGCAGCATGTTTCCCGAGAAACCTCATGGCTTCAACCTGCAACTGGCGGAGATCTACGAACCCGGCTCGCCTACCAGTTTCGCCGCCACGCAACTTGGCGAGCTGTATGCGAATTTCGGTCCGGCAAGCATCCTGCTGCTGCCGGCGCTGACGCTCGCGATCCTTCTGCTCTCGAATTACCTGCGCGCAGGAGCCCAGCGCAATCCGTTGATCTTTACCCAGCTGTTTCTCCTGCTGATCTGGAGCGCCCGGTCGACGCTGGAAGACCAGTTCATCACTTTTGTGTTCGCGTTCCTGCTAACCCGTTGTCTGCGCCTGGAGCGTGGCTGGGACAGGCGCGACCGGGCGATCGCACCGCTGTCCATCATTTCCGCATGAATCTTCGGCGCATGAACCTCCAGACCATTTCGAGCCGGGCCATTTCGAGCCAGACCATTTCGAGCCAGACCATTTCGAACCAGAGCATCGCGGGCAAGATCGCGCGGCTTCCCTTGTCGTTAATCCCGCGCGAGGCGGTGGTTCCGATTCTTCGTGGCCGGCTGCGCGGGCGGCGTTGGATCGTGGGTTCGGCCATTCACCGCTGCTGGCTGGGTTTCTACGAGTTTAAGAAACAAGCTTTGATTTCCTCCATGGTCAGGCCAGGAACCATTTTTTACGATGTGGGGGCGAATGTGGGTTTTTACTCCCTGCTGGCGGCTGCGTTGGTGGGACCCGAAGGCCAAGTTTTTGCGTTTGAACCGCTGCCCCGAAACCTCGCCTACCTTCGGAAGCATCTGGAACTAAACCGGGTATCCAACGTGGAGATCCTCGAACTCGCAATCGCGGAGCAAAACGGCATCGCTTCATTTATCCGTGAGCCCAGCGGCTTCATGGGCCGTTTGTCGGATACCGGCGGCTTACCGGTTGCAGTGGCCACCCTGGATTCTTTGCTGGAGAAGGGAAGACTCGTCCCCCCGCACTCGATCAAGATGGACATCGAAGGCGCGGAACTGTTAGCCCTGCGCGGCGCGGCCACCTGCATTCAGCAATATCGGCCACTTATTTTCCTGGCTACCCATGGCCGCGACGTCCATACCGCCTGCTGCAATCTGCTGAAATCCTGGGACTATGAGTGCACGGAATTTGGCGCCGCCACCGCGGACGGTCTTGGAGAAATTGTGGCCCGGCCATCCCGCAGTCGTTGAATTCGCAGATATTTGCGCCAACCTCGAGAAAGGACCGAATAAACATCAAGCAATCCTAGATGACGGTAGAGCAGCTCAAAGTTGACGTCAGCGAGTATCCGGTCGCGGTGAAAGCGCCGGCTCAGGCCCAAGACGCTATCTCCGGCGTTTCTCTCTGCGCGATTTGCCATGGCCTTTGCCAAATCTCGGCCCGCAGACTCTTCGACACGCGCTTCGGAATTGAAGGCACGGTGGAAGCCCGCCGCTGCCGCGGGTGCGGCTGGGAACAGATTTTTCCCTCTCCCACTCCTGCTC
>JBAVUV010000408.1:0-2627 GCA_049696955.1 Candidatus Sulfotelmatobacter sp.
ATACGGTGAAGAATTATTTGTTTCGGATTTTTGACAAGCTGGGGGTTTCCAGCCGTGTGGAAGTGGTGCTCTATGTTTTCCGTTTCCATAAGGACTGGATGGCGAATTCGCCTAGCCAGCCGCACGGTCAGGTCAGAGCTTCCGGCCCAAGACTGGTTAATACTCCACGGAAGGCGGCCAGCATGATGGGTCCCCCGGCGCCGCCCACAATAGCGTCAGGAATCTAGCTGATTGGGAATTTTTTTGTTCTGAAATTCTGAGTTCTAAAATTTCTGGGTTCCGAAATTTCTGGACGCCTATTGCAGCCCTAGTGCAGTAGCGGCAGTTTCCACGATCGACCGTCCGATCATAAGCGAGGCTGTGGCTGCTGGAGAGGGAACATTCAGCACGTGCAGCATTCTGTCTGAAGGAACAAACTTGAAATCATCCACCAGCGCGCCTTCGCGCGTGACTGCCTGGGCGCGTACACCGGCGCCGCCGGGGACGAGATCCCGGGACTGTACACCCGGGACCAGGCGCTGCAAGGCGCGAACGAATGCGGCCTTCGAAAATGATCGGTGAAATTCGTCGAGGCCGCTGCGCCAATTTTTGGCGCTCATGCGCCAGAATCCGGGAAAGGCCAGTGATGAGGCCAGATCGCGCAAATTGAAATCGGTGCGGCGGTAGCCTTCGCGACGAAAGGCGAGGACGGCGTTGGGGCCGGCATCGACGGTGCCGTTGACTCGACGTGTGAAATGAACTCCGAGAAACGGAAATCGCGGATCGGGCACGGGATAGATGAGACCACGCACCAGCGATGCGCGCTCGGGAATGAGGTCGTAATACTCGCCGCGAAAAGGGACGATCATTACCTGCGGATCATCACCCGCCATGCGGCTGATGCGATCGCTGAAAAGTCCGGCGCAGTTGATGAGGGATGTGGTGGAGAACGCGCCGTGGTTGGTTTCGACCACAATTTCACTGGCGGTGCGTTTGAGGCCGCGCACGGCGTGCGAGGTAAGAATCGTTCCGCCCTGGGCGCTGATGAGTTCAGCGTATTTATCGCAAACTGCGGCATAGTTCGTGATTCCGGTGGAGGGAACTACGATGGCCCGCAGTCCGGTGGCGTTGGGTTCGATCTGGCGGAGCTCTTCGGGGCCGATGGATTTTAGTCCGATCAAACCATTGGCGATGCCGCGGCGCCACAATTCCTCGAGCCGGGGAAATTCTTGTTCCTCGGTGGCGACGATGATCTTGCCGCAAATCTGGTGAGGGATGCCGTGTTCGCGGCAAAACTCAACCATCGCGGCAGCGCCCGCCACGCACAATTTTGCTTTCAGGGAACCGGGCTTGTAATAGATACCGGAATGAATGACGCCGCTGTTGTGGCCGCTTTGATGACGGCCCACGTGGTCTTCTTTCTCGAGTAGGAGTAAGCGAACGCGGGGAAATCGCCGCGTGATTTCCAGACCGACAGCCAAGCCGACGATTCCGCCGCCGACGATGACGACGTTGTAGCGGGAATCAGTCATGGCGGACGCCGAGGTGCGCGTGGCGTGACTTTGGATTTTTTCGGTGCGCGGGCAAGCGTTCTAATACTAATTCACAACTTCTAATTTACAACCAGGGTTACGGTGGAAGCGTTATGAGTCAGGGTCCCGGAAGTGCCGGTCACTGTGATTGTGTAAGTTCCCGGTTGGGTGCCCTGTTGCTGGGCGCCACCACCACCCCCGCCACCTGCACCGCCGCTGCCATTGGTGCCGCCTCCGCCGCAGGAGGAAACGAGGAGTCCCAGCAGGAAAAGTGCGAGCAATGAGGCAGGCAATACGAGCTTTCGTCGTTTTTTTCGCCGGCTTCGGGTTCCGAGAAAGGCGAGTGCGGGCAGCGCGAGCCAGACAGCGTAATAAATCGAAGGCTTAACATTGCTGGCAGAACTTGCCGTCGTGGTTATGGTCATCACAACGGCAGCGGAGCTATTGCCGGGAGTGATTGGGTTGGGAGTGAAGCTGCACAGCGAAACGGCAGGACCGCCGGAACATGACAGGGAAACGCCATTGGTAAACGAAGCGCCCACCGGCAATATGCTGAGATTGTAATTGGCGGATTGTCCGGGGCTGACGGTTTGCGTTGCGGGGGTTGGGGCGCTGAGAGTGAAGTCCTGAATGACAGTAAACGGAAGACTCAGGGACTGACTTGGAGTGCCGCTGACGTCCTGGACATTGACGTTGATGCTGTACGTGCCTACGGCGGCATTGGAGGGAATATTGACCACTGCTGCTATCGTGAGCGGCAAGCCGGTGAATGCGATGGGGTTTGCGGGCGTGAGTGTGCATTGTGTACCGGAGAGCGCGGTTGCGTCGCAGGTGGCGTTGGCCGACCCGGTGTAATTGGGCGTCAGAGAAATTTTGGCCGTCTGCTGGGATCCCGGGTCTGCGGCGGGAAAAGGTTGCGCGATGGCGAGCTGAAAACTGCTCGCTATGGTGAGTGAGAGCGTGGTGGAATGCGAGAGCGAACCGGACACCCCCGAAACAGTAATAGTGGAAGTGCCGGGCGAGGCTGTGGCGCTGGTAGCGATGGTCATAACCACTGCGGTGGCCGTGCTTCCGGGGGTTACGGGATTGGGTGTGAAGCTGCATGTGGAGGATGTT
>JBAVUV010000409.1:0-6957 GCA_049696955.1 Candidatus Sulfotelmatobacter sp.
ATGACTTTTTATAAAGCGGTGGAGCAACAGAATCCGAATCCGCAAATGACGCCGCCGGATGCTGCGGCGGCGCCAGCGACTGATGCATCAGCAGGGAAATCAACGGCCTCTTCATCCACAACTTCTCCGGAAGCGACGCAGGCCGCGAATCTGCCCGATCCCATGGCTCCGATTCCAGGCACCGGTTACTTCGTACAAGTGGCTGCCGTCAGCAAACAGGACGATGCCGATGCATTGGTTGACGCTCTCAAGAAAAAGCAGTATCCCGCGTTTGTTGCCAATACTTCTACTACCGACAAGCTTTATCGCGTTCAGACCGGCCCTTTCGGTGACATCAAAGAAGCCGAAGCCATGCGTGCGCGTCTGATCAACGACGGCTATAACCCAATCCTGAAAAAGTGAAAGCCCCCTATGAAGCGGGACCGCCTGTTGAACCGCCGCGTGGTTTTTAAACTACACGGCATGGATCCACTCGACGCAACAATTCTTAAAGAGGATGAAACCGGATACTGGATCCGCGGTGGAACGCTGGCCGGTCAACTGGACCAATCCAATTGTTCTCTTCCGGATAGTGACGTGAGATATCTTGAGTTCAAGCGCATCGAGTGGATGCGCGCGCCACGGCAGCGCGCGGGTTAAATCCCTCGTTTTTGCATTGCATATTGACAAGCGTCAATTTACAGGATATTTCTGGTTGGCCTATGACTCCCGTGACGCCTTCTCTCGACAGCACGCTTCACGCAATTGCCGACCCCACGCGGCGGCGGATCCTGGGAGCTCTCAAAATGCATGCGCCGAACGCCGCGGTAAAGAATTCCGGCTTGTGCGCCGGCGATATTGAAGAGCGCTTGAGTCTTTCGCAGCCTACGATCTCGCATCATATGGCGATTTTGACGAAGGCAGGTCTAGTCGATGCCGTGAAGCAGGGACAATGGCGGTGGTACAGGCGCAATGAGAAAGCTCTTCGACGGCTGGTAAAGAGTTTGCGGGCGCAACTGTGATTCGGCGATCCGTTCCTAGAATTATCAGCTAGCGGCTGTGGCTGCGTGTGCTTTCTGCAGAAGGCGTCGTGCCTGAGAAATGAGATCGGCGACTTCGAAAGGTTTCACCAGATAGGCAATGTTGTTTTCCTGAAGGAACGTTCGCTCATCGCCCTGCTCTCCGCCGTGGGAGAAAGTGAACAGTAAGTGATTCTCCATGCCGGGGCAATTCTGCTTGAGCCAGGCGTAGGCTTCCTTGGCATTCCAATCGGATGGCATTCTACCGCTCATGATTATGGCGTCGAAAGGCTCGGAAAGTAAGCGTGTCTTCACGTCTTCACTTTTGGTGGCCGTCACCACGTTGGCGCCGGCACCCATAAGCACGTCGCGCTCAAACTCCAGTACTGCCTCTTCTTCTTCCACCAGCAGAACACGGCCTTGAATAGCGCCTTCGCGCTTCGCGGGAGCGGCAGGCGCAGCGTCCGGAATTTTTCCTTCACCGACGGCCATGGGCAGGCGCACTTCAATCACCGCCCCGCCTTCAAGAGCATTGTGCGCGGTTATGTCACCGCCGTGCTCCTTCACGATTCCGTAGCAGATGCTCAACCCGAGCCCAGTTCCCTTCCCAACATTCTTGGTGGTGTAGAAGGGGTCGAAAATTCTCTTAGGATCTTTGATACCAGGACCGTCGTCGGCAAACTGCGCGGCTACGAAGCCGTTAGTGCAGGAAACTTGAATCTTGAGCTTCCCCGCTCGCCCGGTTTCCAGAACTGCATCGACCGCATTGTTGATGATATTCAGAAAAACTTGTTCGATCTGATGCGGGTCCGCAATCACCATGGCGGCGTCTGCTCCCAACTCCTTTTCGACGGAAATGTGGTTCACCTTCAGATCGTAGTCGCGCAGTGCCAGCGTGTCTTCCAATACCTTACGAATGTCGACTTCCGAGCGTTCCGGTTTTCTCTGCCGCGCGAAGGAAAGCAAATTCTGTACAACACGATGGGTGCGTTGCGCCTGTTTGAACATCTTGCCTACATAATCTGTCGCGCGTTCGTTCAAGCCTTCGCTTTCGAGTAATTGCGCATAACCCAGAATCGCGGTCAATGGATTATTCAATTCGTGTGCCACACCGGCGATAAGCTGGCCGACGGCAGACATCTTCTCGCTCTGCAATAGCTGTTCCTGAGTGCGGCGGAGATCCTCATAAGCCTTGCAGGTCTCTTCGTACAAGCGGACTTTCTCGATCGTGGTAGCCAACTGCCGGCTGATCGCTACCAGCAGGTTTTCTTCGCCAGTGGAATATGCGTACTCCACATGGCTGCGAAGTCCCATCATTCCGATGGGACTGTCCTTGCCCCAGAACAGCACCCAATTCCAGGCGCCGTCGCTATTGGAGCGGATGAATTCCGCAACCACCCCGGTAAGATGTGGCAGGTATTCTGTCGTAATCACTTCGGCGCGGGAGCGCATCACCAAGTCGCCAAAACCATCCGCAAAACTGATTTCCGCAGGCCGTGATTTGTCGCGGCTGCGCGGACCCCAGGCAGCCCGACGGCGATAGGTTGGGGCATCGGAATCGGAAAGATAGACGGCCCCGCTTTCGGCGCCAAACAACGAGACGACCTGGCGCAGCGTCAAGTTCAGGATCTCGTCGAGATCGAACGACTGAGTAGCCACAACGGCCATCGCGTTCAGAGCGTTTAGCTCGCGATTGCGGCGCCGCATTTCATCTTCCGTCCGGCGCTTCTCGGTGACATCCAGAACAAAACCTTGATAGCGTTCTACCTTGCCGGTCGCGTCGCGAGTGGCAAAGCTGCTCTCGGCAGCCAGGAGCAATGTGCCGTTTTTCCGCCGCATGGTCACATCGAAATGGCGGACATAGTTGTTCTGATCGATGGCCTTATGGAAGGATTCTCGCTGACCGGCGTCTACGCGAATATCTTCGTCCAGGTTCAGGGGAAGCAATTCTTCCCGCCGGTCATAACCCAGCATGTTCACGAAGGCGTCGTTGCAATCGAGTAGACGTCCGGTGGGCGTGGCAACGTAAACACCTTCCTGAACCTGGTCGAACAACAGACGATATTTTTCTTCCGCAGACCGACGCTCGGTGATGTCGCGGACGATGTGGATGGTTCCCTTCTGCGGGCTGCCCTGCTCACTGTAGGAAGAACTGGAGACCAGGGAGAAGCCGCCAAAACAAGGGTCCGCGCCTTCGGTGACTTCCTCGTCTCCGCGGGCGCAGTAGGGGCATCCGGTCCACTCACCCAGGCTGTGCGGCAATACGGATTCGCAGGTACTGCCGATCACATCTGCGGACGATTGTTCGAGGTGCTCGAGGAGAACCTGGTTGGCCTTGATAACTCTGAATTCCGCGTCATGTGCCAGGATGATGTCATGTACTGAGTCAAAAGTGTTTCTCCACTGCCGCTGCGAGCGCAGGACCTGCTCCAGCAAGCGGAAGTTCTCGATTGCGATTCCTAATTGGCGGCCACATGTTTCCAGGAAATCGCTTTCTTCAGCAGTGAGTTTTCGATCGGCCGCGCTGCCCAGATAAAGTAATCCGATCGGTGACTTCTTCCCCAACACCGGCACGATCAGCAGATGGTGGATCTTTTCAGACTTTAATAACTGTTGATCCTCCGGGCTGCCAGCGCTTCTTCGCGCTGTCTGTGGCTTGCCCTGATCCAACATCTGCGAGACAGTCGGTGAGAGTTCAGCGATGGCAACCTCGCGCAGGAATTCCGAGGAAACCCCGACCGCGTGCGTGGCCACCAGATGTCCGCCCTCGATCAAACGGAACCAGGCAGCGTTGCTTTTGGTAAGCTGCCGCAAAGATTCCAGAGCCTTGTCCAGCATGCCGCCTTGCTGTTGCGCCTGCACGATGCTCTCGGTCAATACACGCAGCACAGCCAGCCTCTGCCCGCGCGCATGCGCTTCGCGGAATACAACCAGCAGCATGCTGACTCCCAGCAAAACATCGGCGGCAGCGAAGGCTCCTGCGGGAATCACCGCGCTAAGCGCCGGCCAATTCAGATGCTGCACCAGAAGAAACCCCGCGAGCATCCAGGAACCAACCTCTCGTCGGCCGCGGCGGGCGCGCAACAATGCACCGGCTGCCGTGAAAAGAATGATCCGGTAAGAAACTTCCAGAGCGACGCGGAGTGGCAACGAATCCGGCCACAGCAGAACGCGTGCTACGGCAAAACCTGCGGTGCAAATGGTAACCGCAGCCAGTGGTGCCAGCAGATTCCGCTCCCGGATATAAACAAGGACAGCGCCAGCAAAGAGCCCGATTGCAATTACAAATGCGGCTTGCTCTACCGCAGGCAGGTAGTGCGCAGGGATTTGCGTCCGTGCGCCGAATGTCTGCACGAAACGAGAACTGACCAGCAGCGTCCACGCCGCGGTCCAAATCGCCAGATAGCGTTCTCGAAAGACTGAGAGCACCAGCAGCGACGCCGCCAGAACGATCAGCAGCGCCCACTCCCCGGGCTTCAGCCTGGCAGCGGCCGGCTGTGCGACGTTATTCCAGAAAGACCAAAGAGACGCGGTCATGTTGGGCAAATTCAGTTCGGCAAATCAGTTCGGCAAATTAGTTCGGCAAATTAGTAAAGACAAATAGTTCAGGTAAATCGGTTCGACCGTTTACACGCGATGGGTTACGTATGGGCAGACGTGACACTGCCTGACTTCTGAATACCACGCTTCGACCTGATCTTGATGTTCTTTCCGGACCTCAATGGTTACTTTCGGTATCTCACGTCTAAGGTAGAATCGCCGATAGTATCCAGGGACGCTCTGCTGGGACACTCATGCCTGATCGCATTCTCGTAGTGGACGACGAAGAGGCAATCCGCGAGATTGTCTGCGCCATCCTCGCGGCCGCTGGTTACACCTGCAAACAGGCTGGTTCCGGCATGGAAGCTCTGGCCCTGCTGAATTCCGGGGATATGTTTGAGCTGATGCTTTCCGACCTGATGATGGCCGACCTCGACGGCATCGGGCTGCTGGAACGCACCAAAGAGAAGTTTCCCGACATGCCGGTGGTAATGGTTACCGCAGTGCACGATATTTCGGTTGCGCTGGCCGCCATCCGCAACGGCGCCTACGATTACCTGCTTAAGCCCTTCGAGCGGGAACAGTTGCTCAATGCCGTGGGACGAGCTCTGGAGAATCGCCGGCTAAAAGTAGAAAACCGTACCTATCAAACCAATCTCGAGTCTCTGGTCGAAGCTCGAACCGACCAATTGCAGGCGGCGATGAACGATCTCGAGCGATCCTACGACATCACGCTGCAGGCTCTGGGCGACGCTCTCGACCTGAAAGACCGCGAGACCGAAGGACACTCCAAGCGTGTGACTGCGTTTACCATGGCCATTGCCCGCGCGATGGGCTTGCCGCGGGAGCAGATTGATGTTATCGCGCGCGGCGCGTTCCTTCACGACATTGGCAAAATGGCGATTCCAGATCGTATCCTGCTCAAGCCGGGAAAGCTTGACGATGACGAGCGGACCATCATGCGCGAGCATTGCTACCACGGCTACCAGATGCTCAGGCGCATTCCCTTCCTCGCCGAAGTTTGCGAGATTGTTTACTCGCACCAGGAGCATTTTGACGGCTCTGGCTATCCTCGAGGGCTGAAGGGCACGGAAATTCCTCTAGGCGCGCGCATCTTCTCTGTCGCGGATACTTTGGATGCCATCATTTCCGACCGGCCTTATCGCCCGGCTCGAAGTCTGGGGGCGGCGCGCAAGGAGATCCAAGTCTGGTCAGGACGCCAATTTGATCCTGAGGTGGTCGAGATCTTTCTGAAGATGCCCGACGATATCTTCGAGGACCTGCGCCGGGAGATCAACGCGCAGAGCTATCCATTCGCCTATTCCTCTAACGCCAAGGGTGCGTCTTAAGCCCAGACTTCTTTCTGGCCATACCGCACGCGGACTGCAATTCCAACTGTCGCCGGCGTTCTCAACAGCAGGCGGCATATTCACGCTTTGGAAATGAAAGTTCTGCGTTGGGTGGATAATTCGAATTAGGAGGACTTCCATGAGATGTGCAGCATGGCTTCTGGCGTTCTTCATCATGACGGCCGCATCGTCAGCTCAAGAACATCCTGCCCTCACCGCGCAGCCCAATTCTGTCTACGTGGGCGCCGACGGGAAATTTGAATCGGCTCCAGATACGGCTGTGATCCAGTTCAACATTTCGGTGCAGGAGGACACGTCTCAGGCCGCGTACCAGCACGCGTCTAAAGGTGCGGACCAGGTTCGTGAAGTGCTGCGTGCCAACGGCATCGAACCTAAATCGGCGACCATCGGATTTTTTTCCGTTCAGCCAATGTATGACTGGAAGAATGCCAGGCAAAAAGTGATTGGTTACCGCGTGACCACCGATGTCACGCTCAAGTTGAAAGACTTTTCGAAGATCGGACCCATTACTCAGCAACTTGCCGACGCCAACGTCAGCGAGAGGCAGACTTTGAACTACACGCTGGAAAATGTTGACGAAGCCAAGAATAAGGCTGTGGAAGACGCGTACCGACGGGCGCGCAACTCCGCCGAGACGCTCGCCCGAGCAAGTGGCCGGGCGCTGGGCGAGCTTTCCTACGCATCAGTCGACACCTTTGAGAACCAGCGCATGCCGGTCCCGCACATGGCGCGCGCCATGTCCGCGATGGCCAACGCCGCACCGCCGCCTACGGAGGAATTTACGCCGCAAAACGTGACGGTGACCGCGCACGTGAACGCGCTTTTCAATTTGAAGTGAGTGCCATTGCGCCTCGCTACGCTCGGCGGGACAACCCCTTCGACTCCGCTCAGGGCAGGCTGAGGCGGCTGTCCCCACATGAGCAATGCCAGGAATAGGATGGTGCGTGAAGATCTTAGGGGGTCGCCTTTGCGACCGCGATACGGCTCGCATCTACGGTGATGGGCCGTTGAATTTCCATCTCGATCGAAGTTCCGACGTCCAGCCTTAC
>JBAVUV010000410.1:0-12183 GCA_049696955.1 Candidatus Sulfotelmatobacter sp.
TTCGATTTCGGCGCGGGATTTTTTATCGATGTGCGTGAAACCCACGACCACGTCGGCAACCTGCACACCGGTGTTGTCGATGTAATTCTGAACGTCCACTTCCCTGCCCGCGTAACGCAGGAGCCGCACGAATGTGTCGCCGAGAACCGCATTCCGCAAGTGGCCGATGTGCGCCGCCTTGTTGGGATTGATGCTGGTGTGCTCGACCAGAATCTTGCCCGGAGCAAGCTCAGGGGAAGCCTTCCGGTCAGTAACCAGCGCTGCAGCCATCCATAGGCGATCCACCTTGACATTCAGATAGCCCGGCGGCGCGACCTGCATCTCCGCTATCCCATCGATCGAACCGATCCCCGCGCGAATGGCTTCGGCGATCTTTAGCGGAGCGCTACGCAACGGCTTGGCGAAAGGAAATATCTGAATGGCAAAGTCGCCAAGCTCCACTTTGGGGGGCTGCTCGATCACCACCTCGGGCAGGCTTGCGCCTGGGTAACTCTGTAGAAGAAACCGCGCAATACTCTGCGCCAAACGCTGTTCAAGATGACGATACAAGGCTTCCCTCTGCGCTGTTTGAGAACAGTGATTCTAGCAGAGCGCACGCCGGTTGCAGGTTTGAAGCAGGTTGGTTTGAAGCAAGCAGGTTTGACGCACAGTGCACCGTTCCCTATGATGAAAAATCGATAGTCTTTCTATGCGTATCGCTTACCTCGAATGTTTTTCAGGCATCAGCGGCGACATGTTTATGGGCGCGCTGCTTGATGCTGGAGTTGCGCCTGGCGTCTTTCAAGATGCCGTCGCAGCTCTCAAGATCGGGGCCCGGCTTGAGATCTCCCGCGTTGTGCGTGCAGGAATTTCGGCCACCAAGGCGGACGTTTGGGTAAACGGAGAAAAAGATTCACCGCGCGAGAAACATTGGGAACAGGAGCATTTGCACCACCAACATTCCCACGACGAGCCGCATGCGCATGATCATGGTGAGCATTCACACTCTGAAGCCGATGGGCACTCGCACTCTCACGAGCATGGCCGCGGCCTGACCGAGATCCGTCAGATCATTTCGGCCGCTTCGATTTCGAACGGCGCAAAGAAAACTGCCATCCAAATTTTTGAAGAGCTGGGACGAGCCGAGGCAAAGATTCACAATACATCCGTTGAGAGCGTTCACTTTCATGAGGTCGGCGCGGTAGATGCGATGGTCGATATCGTCTGCGCCGCGGTTGGTGCGGAGGCGCTGGGAGCGAGCGAAATTATCTGCTCGCCACTCAATGTTGGGGGCGGCACCGTAAAGTGTGCGCACGGAACGATTCCGGTCCCGGCTCCGGCTACGGTCGAGTTACTCGCAAATGCGCCAGTATATTCTTCTGGCCTGATGATGGAGTTGGTCACGCCCACGGGCGCGGCGATCGTGAAAACGCTTGCTTCGCGCTTCACCGCGTTTCCAGAGATGAAGATTGAAAAGTCCGGCTACGGCGCGGGGACGCGGGATTTTGCCGGACATCCGAACGTGTTGCGGTTGACGATTGGAGAAGCTACTCCTCACTCCCTGGCCACGAACACAGCCGCCGATACTGTTGCCGTGCTCGAGGCCAATCTCGATGATCTTAATCCGCAAGTCTTCGGCTACGTGATGGATCGCTTGTTCGAAGCGGGCGCATTGGACGCGTTCGCCATGCCGGTGCAGATGAAGAAGAATCGTCCCGGCACGCTGCTGACGGTGTTATGCAAACCCGAACATGAAGGCGAACTGACCCAACTCATCTTCACCGAGACGACGACGCTTGGCGTCCGCCGACGCGAGGAAAGGCGTCAAACGCTGGCCCGGCGCTGGGAAAGCGTCGGCACGCCGTGGGGAGAGGTACGCATAAAGATCGCCAGCATGAACGGCACGGTCACGAACTACGCCCCCGAATATGAAGATTGCCGGCGGATCGCAATGGAGAATCGCGTACCGTTGAAAACGGTGATGCAGGAAGCTGCACAGGCTTATTTTCGCTGCGATAAAAAATCTTAAACACAGGGGACACAGAAGCGTACTGGGCAATGCGCTTCTCTTTTTACTGACGACTTGAGCAACTATGAGCAAGAAGTTTTACATCACGACGCCAATTTATTACGTAAACGCGCGGCCGCACATCGGCCATGCCTACACGACCATCACTTGCGATACCATCGCGCGGCGCCAGCGATTGCTGGGCGCAGACACTTTTTTTCTCACCGGCACGGACGAGCACGGCCAGAAGATTGAACGCGCCGCCCAAGCCGCTGGGAAAACTCCGCAACAGTATGCCGATGAAATATCCGCAGAGTTCCGTCGCTTGTGGAAGCGGATGGGAATCTCGAACGATGACTTCATTCGCACCACGGAAGACCGCCACAAGAAGCGCGTTCAGGAATTGTTCCGTAAGATTCGCGATAACGGCTACATCTACAAGGGAACATACACCGGGCAGTATTGCGTATCGGATGAGCTCTACGTCGACGGTGCGCAGCCCGGCGATCCTTGCCCCACCTGCGGCCGCATCACCGAAACGGTGCACGAGGAAAATTACTTCTTCAAGCTCTCCGCTTTTCAGGATAAGTTGCTGGCGCTGTATGCAAACCCGGAGTTCATCCGTCCCGAGGCGCGGCGCAACGAAGTGATTTCGTTTGTGAAGTCGGGGCTGCGCGATCTATCGATCAGCCGTTCGACTTTCACCTGGGGCATTCCGGTCCCGGACGATCCCAAACACGTGATTTACGTCTGGCTCGATGCGCTGGCGAATTACATCACTGCCATCGGCTACGGCTCATCGCATGCTGGTGCGCAAGAAGCTTTTAAGAAATTCTGGCCCGCCGATGTGCAGATGATCGGCAAAGAAATTGTTCGCTTCCATTGCGTCTACTGGCCGGCATTTTTGATAGCGGCCGGACTGCCCGTGCCGAAAGCCATTGTCGCCCACGGCTGGTTGCTGTTTGAAGAGAGCAAGATGTCGAAGTCGCGCGGAAACATTGTGCGCACGGAAACGATTCTCGACGTTCTGGGCGCAGATGCACTGAGATATTTTCTTCTGCGCGAAGTCGTGTTCGGGCAGGACGGCTCGTTTTCCTTCGACGCGCTGGTGCAGCGCTACAACTCCGATCTGGCGAATGGGCTAGGCAATCTGGCGAGCCGCACCCTCACCATGATCAATCGCTATTTCAAGGGCGAGGTGCCGTATCCATCCCATGCGGCATCGAAAACCACCGCGGACGATGCCATTGCCGAGACAGCGCGAAAAACGATCCGCGAATTTGGAGTGCTATTCGATCAGTTCCAATTCTCGCGAGCGCTGGAAGCAGTGTGGGCGCTCATCGCAGCGGTGGATCGGTACATTGTTGAGAATGAACCCTGGGCTCTGGGCGAAAAACAAGATGAAGACAGCCGCTCGCGTTTGGCGACTGTGCTTTACACTGCCGCCGAAGCTTTGCGCATCGCGACCGCGCTCGCCCATCCTGTTATGCCGGATGCAACAACAAGGATCTGGACACAGATGGGATTGGGAGACATCCAGAAGCTCGCCCTCGACAAATTAACTTGGGGACAGTTGCCGCTGGCAACCAAGCTGGGCGAAGTGCAGCCCGTTTTTCCGCGCGCCGATAAGAGCGCGATTGAAAGGATGCAGAAGATGGAAGAGGAGCAGAGGAGCACGCCAGGGGCGGAGCTTACGCCGCCAGCCAGAGCGACAGTTGCACAAACGAATGCTGCAGTCACTTCGGCGGCGGTAGCGCCAGCGGCGAACAATAAAATTTCGATCGACGATTTCTCGAAGATCGAACTACGCGTCGGACTGGTCAAGGTCGCAGAGCGCGTACCGAAGGCTGACAAGCTTCTGCGATTGGAAATCGATATTGGAACCGAAGTGCGGCAAGTGCTGGCCGGAATCGCCGGGGCTTACGCGCCGGAAACTTTGGTTGGGCGCAAAGTTGTAATCGTGGCCAACCTCGCGCCGCGCAAACTCCGCGGAATGGAATCGAACGGCATGATCGTAGCGGCTTCGCTTGATGATGGAAAGCCTGTGCTGGCGAGCTTTTTGGAGGATGTGCCAGTGGGAGCGAGACTGAAGTAAGGCAACGGGTGACTGGCAGTCAAGAAGGCCAAAGTCAAAAGCGAGCCGAGCTTCCTCGGCATGGACAGCCGAGGCGGCTATCCCTACATTGAGTTGTCTCCATGTTTGTAGATTCTCACGCGCATCTTGATGGCGAGCGATTCGACTCCGATCGCGAAGAGGTGATTGCTCGGGCGCGTGAGGCCGGAGTGCAGGCCATTGTCGCGATCGGCAACGGTGATGGACCTGCCGACGTTGACTGCGGAATTCGTCTGGCCGAGAAATATGATTTCATCTATGCCACCCTCGGCATTCATCCGCACGAGGCCCGGCTGGCGGATGAAGCTGCCTACCAAAATATGGAACGGCTGGCGAAGCATCCAAAGGTGATTGCCTGGGGCGAGATTGGCTTGGATTACTTCTACGACTACTCGCCACGCGATGTGCAAAAAACTGTTTTCATCCGGCAGATGGAGTTGGCGGCGCTGGCGAAGCTCCCTATCGTGATCCACTGCCGCCCCTCGGAGGCCAGCGACGATGCCTGGGATGATTGCCTCGCACTCTTGAGAGATAATTGGGCTGCAAACGGGCTGGGAGGAATTCTGCACTGTTTCACGGGAAGCTGGGAGCAAGCGAAGCATGCGCTCGACATGGGCTTTATGATTTCCTTCGCCGGCAACCTGACCTTCCCCAAGGCGCAGCAAATTCGCGACGCAGCCCTGCAGGTCCCTCTGGATCGACTGTTGATCGAAACGGATTCACCCTATCTTGCGCCCTTGCCCAATCGCGGCAAGCGCAATGAGCCTGTGTTCCTGAAGCATACCGCGCAGAAACTCGCCGAGTTGCGCGGCTCGACCACTGAAGAAATCGGCCGGCAGACCAGCAGCAATTTCTACAAGTTTTTCAAATTGGTTGAAACCACTGAAAAAAAAGTTTCCGCGGATTGACCCTCTACAAAACCGATTCTTCCTGATAACCTCAAGAGTAGATTCCATTATTTCTGAAAGAATTGAAATCCGATGCCCGACAACTCCTTTGACATCGTGAGCAAGATCGATCTGCAGGAGGTATCTAACGCCATCCAGCAAGCCCTGAAAGAGATTCATACTCGATTCGACTTGAAGGATTCCAAGTCGAATATCGAACTGGAAAAGGACGCGATCGTTCTGCACTCCGCCGACGAATATAAATTGAAGGCTGTAAACGACATCCTGCAACAGAAACTGGTGAAACGCGGCGTCTCATTGAAAGGATTGACTTATGGCCCGGTCGAAGCCGCTGCTGCCGGGACGTCCAAGCGCAAGGTGACCATGCAGCAGGGCATCGCCATTGAAAAAGCGCGCGACATCGTGAAGCTGGTAAAAGATTCCAAGAAGAAAGCGCAGGCCTCGATCCAAGGAGACCTGGTTCGCATCAGTAGTAAAGACCGGGACACGTTACAGGAAGTAATTGCCATGCTACGGCAGCACGATTTTGGAATCGATTTGCAGTTTATAAACTATCGGACGAATTGAGTTTAAACCTTCGATCCAGGAAACACGACCAGGTTCCCACATTGAGCGCGCCGCCTATCATCGACGGTAAGGAAGTATTCGACCTGCTGCACGACGATCTCGCGGCACTGGAGGGCGAGTTCGGGCAGGACACTGTCTCGGGCGTACAGGCGATCACCGAAATCGGAGAGTATCTGCGAAACGGCGGCGGAAAACGCATCCGTCCCGCTCTTCTTTTTCTTTCCTCGAAGCTATTCGATTACCGGGGACGCGGTGCGATACGACTGGGCGCCGTGGTCGAAATCATTCACACAGCTACGCTGGTGCATGATGACATTATTGATGAGGCGAAGACGCGCCGCGGCCGTCCCGCAGCCAACACGCAGTGGGGCAACTCCAAGTGCGTGCTGGCGGGCGACTGGCTTTACATGCAGGCCTTCAAAGTGGCAGTGCAGGAACGCAACTTCCGCATCCTTGATACGCTGATCGAATTGACCCAACAGATGGTCGAGGGCGAATTGCTGCAGATGGAAAAGCTCGGTCAATTGATCACACTGGATGAGCATTTCGATCTGATCTACCGCAAGACAGCCTGTCTTTTCTCGGTTTGCATGCGGCTGGGAGCGATTCTGGGCGGCGCGACGGCAGAGCAAGAGCAGGCTCTCGGCCAGTACGGGCATGACCTGGGCATGGCGTTTCAGATTGTCGACGATGTCCTCGACCTTACCGCTTCGGAAGATGTTCTGGGTAAGCCTGTGGCCAGCGACCTGCGCGAGGGAAAGGTTACCATGGCGGTGATCGACGCTCTGCAGCGCTGCACAACCGAAGAACGGATCAAGATCGAAACCGTTCTTCGCGACCGGGCATTCAACGGAGTCACTCACTCGCAGATTATGGACATTCTACAGCGCTACGGATCCCTGGATGCCGCGACCGCGCGCGCTACACGGTACGCCGAGTCCGCGCAAAAGGCAATTTGCGCCTTCCCCGATTCCGAGATCAAGCGGGCGCTATTGTGGGCGCCAGATTTCGTGGTCGCCAGGGAAAAGTAAGTCAACCGCTTTGGATCCCGGCAAAGACAATGTCAAGTGTTGCAGACAACATCGGCCGCCAAATCTGATAAATTGTTTGCCCAGTGCGAGTTCTTGACCACGAGAGCTGATCTTTCTGCCATTGCGGCAACCTCTTCGGCAGTTATGGCGACCAACACTCACCATAGTTATCAGAGGATGCACCAATCCATTCGTGGCTTGACCGCGTTACATATACAGCGGTACGAATCTGGCCAGGTTCTTCAGAACAAGACGAGGAGATCTCCCATGAAAAAGTTGATGGTTTGTCTGCTGGCAATCACCTTTGCGATGAGCTTGACCGCCTTCGCGCAACAGGACAACAACAACATGTCGCAAACCCAGGCCGATCAGATGGCGCCCAAAGCTCCGCTGATGACCCTTAAAGGCACGGTCAAAATGGAAGGCGACAAAACTGTTTTCGTAAACGACAAAGACGGCAAAAGCTGGGATGTGATGAATCCCGAGGAATTGAAGGGTCATGAAGGACATCACGTGCAGCTCAGCGCGCACGTCTATGCCGACAAGAATTCGATCCATGTCATGAGTGTGAAGATGCTCAAGGGCGGATCGATGAGCAATGACTCCATGAGCAAATAGCTCGGCGATATAAGTTCGACGAAATAAAACGGAACGGGATGACGATTCCGTTCTTAAGCCAGCTGAATCTCTACGATTTCGGCTGGCTCTTTTTTCTACGACCTTGGAATTGCCGCGAGCGGATCGTCGCTTCGTCGAGCTGGCCTTTCAAATCCGGAGTTTTCTCCGGATAAAGCCGCCCATGCAGACGATTCCTGTGCCCATCAACGCCAGACTTCCGGGCTCTGGCACCGGACTATACGATCCGCCGGGAAGGCCCGTCAAAGTGCCGTTTCCCAGGCTGCCGTTGATTTCCAGGAGACCGTTCTGGTTGTAGCTTACAAAGTTGGTATTCACGTGCTCGGTAAATATCCCCGTAAAATCCGCGTAAGTCCATTGCCCCTTCTGGTCGCTCTCTTCCCAGCCGCTGAACATCGCGGTAAGAACGTCGGTCTTGGAGTTGAAAGTCGAGTTAAACAAGTCGCCGTAGAGGTAAATTGAATTGCCGCCTTTGACCACTTGATCCATCAGGACGCCGCTGGCAAAGTTGGTCATGCTGGAACTTCCACTACAACAATTCCAGACTTCAAACTCCATATTGTTATAGCCAGTCGGTGTGCTCTGGTAGTTGTATCCGTAAATGTAAGACTCAACGCCTGGGTAGGAGACGGTTTGGGCGGAACTGCCTGTACCGTTGAACCCAATTGAATTGGCAAGCGCAGGCATCGCCGACAGAACGACGCCCAGGATAATCAGAAAACGCTTCATTGCTTCTCCCCGGGAGGTTGGGGCTTTTGGCTTACAGCCCGACAACTTCACAAAAGTCACCACACAAGCGTCATTACATACCTCCGGCCCGATTCCTTGTATAGCCCCGATGGGTGGTTATTGAGGTAACTTGCTTATCAGACTCCGGAATATTCTTTATACTGAACCGTTTTCTGATTCTCCTGATCCAATCGTGTCTATGGATTTGTACTTGCTAATGGCGCGCCACGGATACGCCCTAACCTTTTGCCTTTTATTGGCGGAGGCGATCGGGCTTCCCTTCCCGGCTGCAATCGCGCTAGTGGCCGCGGGAGCCGCAGTGGGGGCACACGCTCTGTGGGGTCCGTACGTTCTTGCCGCGGCACTTGCGGCCTTGCTGCTTGGGGACACGGCGCAATTCTGGCTCGGCCGATATATGGGGTGGGCTCTGTTGGGATTTTTGTGCCGCTTGTCGATCAATCCGGAAACTTGCATTCTGCGATCCGCCGAATCGTTCTACAAGCGTGGCAAAATTACCCTGGTGATTGCGAAGTTTATCCCCGGCGTGAATACCATGGCGGCTCCGCTGGCTGGAAGCATGAAGATGCGCTTCTCGCAGTTTCTCCGTCTGGACCTCGCCGGCGCCTCGGTTTACTCGTTGACTTATCTGCTGGTTGGATTTGTTTCGCGGGATTTTCTGGCCGCACTCTTGCGCGGCTTTCACGCCGCCGGGCGTGCCATGGAAGGTGTCATTTTCGCCGCGCTCGCGGTTTACGCAATTTACCGCATCGTGCAATATCGCAAGAATAAAACTTACAGCGTAGTGCCACGGGTGCAAGTGGAAGAGTTAGCCCGTCGGCTGGCATCGCAAGATGGAAACCATGTTCTGATTGTCGACGTTCGCAGCCACGGTTATTACGATTCCGGATCTTCGAGGATCAAAAATTCCATCCGCATTGAGCCCAACAATCTGGAAGAAGAGATCAAGAACCTTCCTAAGGACAAAGATATTTATCTGTACTGTACTTGAGCCCGCGAAGCGACTAGCGCCCGGGTGGCGCACATGCTGCGGGAAAAAGGATTCAATACGTTCGTAATTGTCGGCGGATTAACCGCCTGGCGCAAAGCCGGTGAACCAATAGAATCGGTCCCCGCGAACGATCTGGTGAAATTGCCGACGTTTAATTAGTTCGCCGCCAGCGGTTTCAAGCGTCGGTACGGGACACGATCGCGTGGCAATGGCCAAGACGGAAAAATGCGGGTTTCTACCACTTCTTTCCGCTTTGGCCCATTGACCCAACCGTGGTTTTTCGGCCCTCTATTTCGCCGCCATTACCGACTTAACCTCAATCGTATCTCCGTTGGCCGTACCCTTCACCGTCGCCTGGTCCCAAGCCAACTTGTTGAGCTCGTCCTTTTCAGCTTGAGTCGGAGTGTCAAGCGTATAGACTTTGTCCCCGACAACCAACGCGTACTTTGCGCCTTTCTTTACGCACGCACGAACACAGGTGGCAGGGTCAACACCTTCCTCATGCTTCGCGCCGCACATGGCATCGCTTACCTTCCCGGTAAAAGTCTGTGTGCCTGCCGCAAACGCAGGCAGAACAGCCAGTCCAGCGCTCACCGCGATCGCTGCGATCAAAACTTGCAACCTCTGCAAACTGGACATAAATCCTCCTTATTTCCAAGTATTCTCCACCGCCCCATTGGATGCAACTGCCGCAGAAATCTATACTGCTTTTTATGGCCTCACACCAGGAAATTGAGATTAAGTTTCGCGTCGCCGGCCTGCGTGAGCTTGCTCGCCAGTTGCGCAAGGCGGGCTTTCGCGTTGTGACCCCAAGTACGCAAGAGATGAACACGCTCTATGACTTGCCGGGAGAAGTTCTGCGCGGGCGCCAGCAGTTGTTGCGCCTGCGGAAGTACGGTTCGGAGTGGACGCTCACCCATAAGTCGAAAAAGAAAACTGGACGCCACAGCAGCCGCCAGGAGTTGCAGACGAATGTCGAAGATGGCAAGAAGATGGATCTGATTCTGCGGGCTCTGGGTTACGCACCGACATTTCGCTACGAAAAATTCCGTGCCGAATGGACCGATGGAAAAGGACAGGTGGTCGTCGACGAGACGCCCATCGGAAATTTTTGCGAGATCGAAGGGGCGCCCCGCTGGATCGATGCGACTGCGAAGAAGCTCGGAGTAACGCCGGCAGATTACATTACCAAGAACTACGCCGGGTTATTTTCGGAATGGAAGGCCCGAACGAAAAGCCGGGCGAAAGAAATGACATTTAAAGAAGCTACGGAGAAATAGTCTCTTTCGCCTTCCGTGCAGAACATCCAGTTCGCCCGGATAACCCGCTTCCTATGCCCCGTGGCACTTCTTATATTTTTTCCCCGAACCGCAGGGACAAGGATCGTTACGTCCAACCTTTTCCTGACCGCGCACCACCTGCTGCACCGCCTGCACATCGCCGGCTCCCGCCATGCGAGCCTGTTCCAACTCCCGACGCTTGCGGCGCATGAAGGCTTCTTCCAGATCGTCAGCGGAAGTTGCCACCAAACGCGGCGGATGATGTCCATTGCCGCCCGGGCGCGCCGGCACTCCCGGCTCCGGTCCTGAGCCCGCAGGTCCGCCTGCTTGCGGCCCACCCGGTTCAACATCCGGAGGCCGCTCAATAATCTGCATGAGATACAGATAGCGAGCCGTATCTTCCTGGAAGCGTTGCAGCATGGCCTCGAACATGTCGAACGATTCTTTCTTGTACTCGACCAGCGGATCATGCTGGCCATAACCGCGCAACCCAATGCCCTCCTTCAGGTGGTCCATGCTGAGCAGGTGATCTTTCCACTGCGAGTCGAGCACGCTGAGCATAATCATGCGCTCGTGGTGGCGCATCGCTTCCGGCCCGATCAGCTTTTCCTTCGCGTCATAGCGCTCTTTTAACTTCTCGAAAATGGCGTCGCCGAGTTCCTGCCGGTTCAGCTCTTCCGGTTTCACGCCCTCGGCAATAAAATCCACACCGAAGCGAGTAAAAATAGCGTCTTTCAATCCCTTGATATTCCAGTCGTCTGCGTGGCCCTTCGGCGGGCAATACTCGTCCATCAAATCGCCAAGAATCGCCGAAACGTAATCTTCCAGGATAAGATCTTTCTGATCCATCCCTTCCAGCAGACGCCGACGCAAACCGTAAACAGCTTCGCGCTGCTTGTTCATCACGTCGTCGTATTCGAGAAGATGTTTGCGGGATTCGAAGTGCTGGCCTTCTACCGCTTTCTGCGCCGTCTCAATCCGGCGGCTGATAAGCTTTGACTCAATCGGGACGCCTTCCTCCATGCCCAGCCGCTCCAGAAGTTTCGAAACCCACTCCTTGGCGAAGATTCGCATCAGGTCGTCTTCAAGCGCAAGATAAAAACGCGATGAACCCGGATCGCCCTGCCGGCCGGCGCGTCCACGAAGCTGGTTGTCAATGCGGCGCGATTCGTGGCGTTCGGTGCCGAGAATGTGAAGTCCGCCGACAGCGATAACGTCATCGTGTTCTTTATCGGTTTGGCCCTTGTAGCGATTGAAGGCATCCGTCCACTTATCGGTCGGCACGGTGTATTCGTTGCCGTTGTAGTAAAAGATCGAAGTGATCCCATCCTCTTGCGGACCTTCGATCTTGCCCTGTGCTACGCGCAGTTGCTGCGCGATGCCCTTCTTCACCAACTCCTGCTTGGCCATGAATTCGGGATTACCGCCCAACAAAATGTCGGTACCGCGGCCGGCCATGTTGGTGGCAATCGTAATCGCGCCTTTTCTCCCGGCCTGCGCAACAATTTCGGCTTCGCGTTCGTGAAACTTCGCATTCAATACGACGTGATTCTTAATGCCCTTCTTCTTCAATAACTGATCGATCCGCTCGGATTTCTCCACCGACGTAGTACCCACGAGAACCGGCTGACCTTTTTCCGCCAGCTTCTGAATCTAATCGGCGACCGCAAAGTATTTTTCTTTCTCCGTGCGGAAAACTACATCGGGATTTTCCAGCCGCTGCATCTGCTTATTCGTCGGAATCACGATGACATCAAGCTTGTAAATATTGTCGAACTCCGTCGCTTCCGTTTCCGCCGTGCCGGTCATGCCAGAGAGTTTCTTGAACATGCGGAAATAATTCTGGAACGTAATCGTCGCCAGCGTCTGATTCTCGCGCTCAATCTTTACGCCTTCCTTGGCTTCGATCGCCTGGTGCAGCCC
>JBAVUV010000411.1:0-1716 GCA_049696955.1 Candidatus Sulfotelmatobacter sp.
CTGTAAAGCTTTGCGATAGCTTTCCGTGGCTCCCGCGGTATCGCCAAGATTTGCGTAGTAGGGATTTCCCTGAACGTCTCCCACCCTCTCATACGCTGAGGCCAACTCGCGCTGCAGGCCGGGCGTGCCGGACGACTCATGCGAAAGGCTGTCCAGATATTGCAACCCCCGGTCCACAAGCAGCTTTCGCGCCGCCGTCGATCCTGGCAAATCGCTGATGCTGTCGTGAATATCGAACAGCAGGGAATTGGCCAGTTTGCGCACGTCATTAAAACGCCGCTCCGCAATGCGCGCTTCTCGGACAATTGCCACTGCCCCGGCCAGCACAACCAGCGCGAAAAACACGATCACCGCCAGAGAGAGTTTATGGCGCTTGATGAACTTGCCAGTGCGGTAGCTGAATGTTCCGCGCCGCGCCGACACCGGCAAACCGAGGGTGTAGCACCGCAAGTCTTCGGCGAAATCCTGCGCCGACCCGTAGCGCAATTGAGGTTCCTTGCGCAAGGCCTTCAGAAGTATCTGATCCAGATCACCGGACAGCTTGCGCCGCAACTTTTCTGGAGTCGTATTGCGGCGGCTGCTGAGCGGCTGCGGCGCAACCTTTAACTCGCTCGGATGATCGTCGCTTTGGTTATTACTCTGACGGTCTTTGATCTGAGCGCCGATCATCTGACGGGGTGGGTTCTGCTCCGCTCGCCCGACGACCGTGCTCGGCTTCTCCGGCTCGACTTCACAAATAGCATGCGCCAGATCGTACGAGGAGCTGGTGTGCAGCACGTAGGGCGAACATCCGGTCAGCAATTTGTACAGAACCATTCCCAGGGAGTAGACATCACTTGCCGTGGTAATCACTTCGCCGCGAAGCTGCTCGGGGCTGGCAAACTGCGGCGTCAGCATGCGCTGCACAGTCACCGTGGGTTCCGCTCCAGGAGAATAGGTTTCGGCGCTGAGAATGGTTGCAATACCGAAATCGAGCAGCTTCGGAACGCCTTCGGCAGTCACCAGGATATTGCTGGGCTTAATATCCCGGTGCACCACCAACCGCTGGTGGGCATACTGCACGGCAGAACACACACTCTGGAAAAGATTGATCCGCGCTTCCACTCCCAGCCTGCCCTGATCGCAATATTCATCGATGGGCTGGCCTTCCACCAGTTCCATGACGAAGTAGGGATAGCCCTCGTCGGTCGTGCCGCCGTCGAGCAGGCGGGCGATATTCTCATGCTCAAAACCGGCCAGAATCTGGCGCTCTTTGCGGAAGCGCTCATAGCCAGACTCCGTGTCCAGGCCTTGCCGCACCAGTTTTATGGCGACTTGCTTTTCGTATTCGTCATCCGCCCGAACCGCGCGGTAAACATCACCCATTCCTCCTTCGCCCAATTTGTCGAGGATGCGGTATTGCGCGATCCGCGCGCCGATCATCCTGTCGGCTCGCTTGCGCTCTTGAATGCGCAGATCCTCGGCCAGACTGCGGGCTACAACCTCGAGAGCCGGCGCTTCAAAGAACTCGGCCGAACGCTGCGCATATTTCAGCAGCGACTCTACCTCTACGCGCAGACTTTGATCCTCGCCACACGCCTGCTCCAGGAATCGACTCCGCTGGCTGCCATCGCACTGCAATGCGGAGTGGTAAATGCGCTCCACATCATGCCAGCGTTCAGGCTCCATCGTTCACCCCTCCATCAAGTTCGCGCAGCAGCCACGCTCGCGCCAGGC
>JBAVUV010000412.1:0-3209 GCA_049696955.1 Candidatus Sulfotelmatobacter sp.
CTTGGCGCCGGCTGTTGTCGCGGAAGCTTCCCGCCCGACCCTTTGGCGTCTGTCTCTCCAACGACGGTGTAGCCGAAACTCAATGGATTCGCCTTCGATCCCAGCTTTAAGAATTGGAAGGCGATCAGCACGACCGACTGCGGCGATAACCATGAGTGCAATGGCGATGTTTCGCCAGCCGAGACAATTGCCTAACAGATGGGCGACTCCGATAGGTTACGAGTGGCCGACCGTGAGCAATGTTGAACAGACGAGCAGGATGTCCTGACTGCTAACATCTCTGCGGGTTCCGATGCGTCTCCCGCTCTTGATTCTGCACATCCTCGGTGGCACCGTTGGCCTGCTCGCTGGCACCTTCGCCATCGCCGTCCGCAAAGGCAGCCGTCTGCATCGCGCCTCTGGAAACGTCTTCACCATCGCGATGGTAACGTTGGCCGCTAGCGCCTTCCCTCTCGCCATTATGAAATCACAGCGGGGCAACGTCATCGGCAGCATTGTCACTTTCTACATGATCACCACCGCATGGCTCGCTGGTCGCCGTAGAAGCATAGGCCGGTCTGACTGGGCCGCGCTGCTGGTTGGCCTCGGGGGAGCAGCCGCCGTCATCACGCTCGGCGTCCAGACCCTACACCGTCCCGACCCAAATGCCCCCGCTGGCATGAGCTTCTTCTTCGGTGCCGTCCTACTACTCGCCGCCGCTGGAGACATTCGTATGCTGGCTGGCGGAGGCATCGCGGGCCGACAGCGCATCACGCGTCACCTCTGGCGCATGTGTTTTGGATTATTTATCGCCACGGGCTCTTTCTTCTTAGGCCAACAACAAGTCTTTCCCGCTTTCCTGCGCGGCTCGATCTTCCTCACCGTCCTCGCCCTCTTGCCATTCCCCTTGATGATGTATTGGCTGTTCCGCGTCCGCTTCAGCAAGGCCTACAGGACAGGGCCACCTGCGCCCGATTCCATACGGATCGCCTCCGACTTAATTTGACGCCGCTGCTGCGTTTGCAGGAGATCAGGGCGGCCAACTGTCGAAACCAGGCATCGGCGCTCGTTGAGAATTGAACAAATCTGTTGACCACTGTGGAAACACAATAAAATTGCACGCGACCAGACGCGGTGCGAGCGCGTATAAAGAGAGAGTCTCTTACAATAATTTTGCTCAGTCTGTTAACTGTGACGCTAAGCAGACGCGAATGTACGAAAAAGCGCGTGTTTACTGAGCTTTTGAGCATCCAGACATTATTGTAAGATGACGCAATAACTTTCCATGAGCCCCACTCCCCCGCGTGCCGATCTGCCGGACGTTGCCCCTACGGTGCAGCAGGATGTAGCGCGCCTGGCGGCATCGCCGGAGGTGCGCTCGGCCTTCAACTGGCTGCGCACTCAGGAGCCGCAACTGGCGCAATGGCAGATGGAGATGGCGCGGATTGCCGCTCCTCCATTTGGCGAGTCGGCAAGGGGAGCGTGGCTGGCGGAGCGCTTTCGCGAAGTCGGGCTGGACGATGTTCGCATCGATGATGTGGGCAATGTGTTCGGTGTGCATCCGGGGTTTGGCCAGCGCCACGTGGCGTTGAGCGCGCACATCGATACCGTATTCCCGGCGAACACGCCGCTAAATATACGTCAGCAGGGAAGTCGCTTGTATGGGCCGGGGGTTTCCGACAACGGTGCGGGCGTGACGGCGATGCTTGCGATCGCGGCGCTTTTGCGTTCGGTGCGGTTGCGGCACGCATTACCCTTCGTGTTTATCGGGAACGTAGGGGAAGAAGGGGAAGGCGATCTGCGCGGCATGCGGCACATTTTTTCCACTCCGCGCTGGAAAGATTCCATTGCTTACAGCGTGGTGCTCGATGGCGCGGGCGCGGATACAATTGTCGCCGAAGCCCTGGGCAGCCGGCGCTTTGAAGTGATCGTGCGTGGACCGGGGGGCCATTCGTGGAGCGATTTCGGCGCGCCGAATCCCATCGTGATTCTGGCCCGTGCCATTGATACGTTTACCGCGACGCCGGTTCCCACTGCGCCGAAGACGACGTTCAACATCGGGGTGATTCGCGGCGGCACGTCGGTGAATTCGATTCCGGAATCGGCCAGCATGAAAGTCGATATCCGCTCCACCTCGATGACGGAAATGGAACGTCTGGAACAGACGTTTCGGCTGGCGTTGAATCGCGCAGTGGAAGACGAAACGCTCGCCGCTGAGATGCGCTCCTCCCATCAGAAGCGGCCTTCGGGAGTGAATTGCGAAGTGGTAGCCATCGGGAATCGTCCGGCGGGAGAACTGGCCTTGGGCTCGCGGATATTGCATGTGATTCGAGCGGTCGACAATCAACTGAACAATGCGGCGCAAGTGCAGCGGGCATCGACGGACGCGAACATTCCTCTGTCCCTGGGTCTTGAGGCGATTGCCATCGGCGGCGGCGGTTCAGGTGGGGGCGCTCACACTTTGCAGGAATGGTTTGACAGCAACGGGCGCGAACTGGGGTTGAAGCGCATTCTGCTGACCATGCTGGCACTGGCAGGAGCGGGGGAATAATGGAGAGACTGGGGGCTAAAGCCCCTTACAAAGAAAAGTATCTTTTCGCTGCGCTGAAGCGCTGCGCCACCCAAAAGCTTTATGCCGTAGTGGAATCCCACTTCTCGCAAAGGACGCGAGAAATGGGGCACCCGGTTTTTGTGGTGGCTCTATGCTGTTTCGTGTCTTTGCAGGCGCTTCATTCTGCGCAGGGTCAGGCCGCTGCCGCGTCTGCGCCCAAGGCCGACATCATCTTCATTCACGCGAATGTGTATACCGGCGTGCCTTCGAACGCGCAATTCAGTTCCATCCTGCGCGAAGAAGCCATCGCGGTGCGCGGCGATCGGATTCAGGCGGTGGGAAAGAATGTCGATATACAGAAGCTTAAGGGGCCGCAGACCCAAGTCATCGACCTTGGCGGTCACTTCGTCATGCCAGGATTTAACGACGCCCATCTGCACCTGGCCGATGCCGGGCTGCAAAAGTTGAACGTGGATCTGACGGGAGTGAAAACGCTGGAAGAATTCCGCCAGCGCGTGCTGGCCAAAGTGGAGACGGCCAAGCCGGGCGAATGGATTCTGGGGGGCGGATGGGACGAGACCATGTGGCCGGTAAAAACTCTACCCAGCCGCTGGGACCTGGATGAGGTTTCTGGCGGACATCCGATGTTACTCGATCGTGTTGACGGTCACTTAGCTGT
>JBAVUV010000413.1:0-3026 GCA_049696955.1 Candidatus Sulfotelmatobacter sp.
GGCCAAATCGATGCGACGGAGTTGCAGCCTATCCGCGACCGGTCGTCATTCCGAGCGAAGCTGGCAGGGGAACTGAAGTATCTAATTAGCGGAAGCTACGCTTAATTGGGGGGAGGATTCAGCGGGGACGGCGACGGGCCGGTTTTTGCGTGTTCCTGGTTTTCGCGATTCTCACAGAGGTAGAAGGCGAAGCGGCCACGGCGCCACGAACGGTGGGAAGTGAGTGACCAAGGGTCTACGAGGGGCGTTAGGTAAGGGCGGGTTGAGTTGCTTAATGAGCGGCGGTGGCAACATGCGGGGAAGGGCGGGCTAAGTCGGACCGATGGAGATAAATAGTGAAAACTGCGCTGGCGGATGGATTATTTGCGAGTGCCTTCCGGGCCTTCCGTCGGTCCGTTTTGACAACACCCCTCGTAAAGTAGTGCCGCAAGGAACCCGGACGAGATAAAATACTGACTGTTTGACGCTATCCGGCAATCGCCACTATGCTGAAGCATGCACTCAATTTGAACGCAAAACGGCACGCCAGCTTCGTAGCGTTTATCTTGGCCTCCGGCCTTATCTTCTACAAAACAGTGGACGCGTTGGTTCAGTATGCTCTGCACGGCGAATCTGGTTCTTACATCGTTCTCATTCCCCTAATCGCTTTCTTTCTGCTCTATTTCGAGCGCCGGCGAATATTTTCAGTCACCCGAAGCAGCGTCGGATTAGCAGCCAGCGTCACGCTGGGCGGAATCCTTCTCTATTGGGTAGCCACTCGGGGCCCTATTTCACGGATCGGCAATTGGCCCCTTTCCCTGGAAACGCTTGCGTTGGTCCTGGTGTGGGTTGGGGGATTTTTATTATGTTATGGGCTCGTTGCGCTGCGCGAAGCAGCTTTTCCGCTTCTGTTTCTTTTGCTTATGATCCCGCTCCCGGATGTGCTTTTAGATCGGGCGATTCATGCGCTTACGGAAGGTTCGACCGAAGTTGCATATCTCATTTTCGAGGCGGTGGGAACCCCAGTTTTGCGGAACGGGTTCCTGCTTAGTGTGCCAGGCGTCACGATTGAAGTTGCGAACGAATGCAGCAGCATTCATTCCAGCATCGCGCTTGTCATCACCTGCCTACTCGCGGGTCATTTGTACCTTCGGACGGGCTGGAAAATGGCTGTGTTGGTCCTACTGAGCCTTCCTTTGTCCATCATCAAGAATGGGATACGAATCGCGACCTTGACGCTGCTCAGCATTTACGTGGACCCTGGTTTCTTGACTGGGAAGCTGCATCAAGAAGGCGGCTTTGTTTTTTTCCTCGTGGCGCTGCTCATACTCTGGCCGGTGTTTTTGTGGATGGAAAAGTCGGACAACCCCCGCAGGTCGGCGAATTCATCTGTCTAGTCTGGTCGAAAGTCCCTAACACCGAGACGGCGGTGGGTGTCCCGGGCGCTGCTTCTTCGACGCACCGGACCGAAAAAAGCACGAGGGATTCGGCGCAGTGTCGACGACTAACGTTCGGGAGGAGAGCTCAATTGCGATCAACGCTATCGAGAGTGGGTTGGAGCCTATCGCGTTTCAGGTTAACGGTTGGCACCGCGACCGCGGCTCCCGTTGATTTCCCGACTTAGATTGTATGACTCCACAATTTGCCCCGCATATGACCAAACCCTTACCTTGAATGAGAATCGTCGGGACGGCTCGACTGCAACCATCCATCGCAGTGTCCACACGGCAAGTCTACGAAACAAATACAATGGAATACGAGCGACGAACCATTTCGTGTCAGTCGGAATCCCAAACGCCCGGATGTCGGCTCGAGATTTGTCGAACCACCACGCCAGGAAATATTTCTTCTGGATTCGGTTTGGCGTCACGGCGTGATAGACGACAGCCGCGGGTTCGTAACGCAGCGGTTCCCCTGCGGCCAGCAAACGCTGACCGAACTCGCTGTCCTCGCTTTTCTGCGGATTTCCGCTGCCGGGCTCGGGGCCGAGGTCGGTTCGAAATCCGCCATACTTTTCAAACACGCTTCTCTGAAATGCCATGTTCGCGCCGTAAGGTGACGTGTTGAGGGGCCCAGCTTCTCGGTCGGGGTTGAAAATCGCAAGTGGCGCCAATGCATCTCGATCCGCAAGTGGAATCCAGCGAGGCGGTGAAAATCCCTGCTCTGGAAGAATTCGTCCGGCGATGCCGACACATTCTCCCTGTGTCAGAGGCATCGTCAGATTTTGCAGCCAGGTCGGCTCAACCACGACGTCATCATCAGTGAAGGCCAGCACGCTGCCCCGCGCGTCTCGAACACCGGCGTTGAGGGCACGTGATTTGCCCGGATGAGGTTCGAATAGATATCGGAATCGCCCAGGGTACCGTTGGCAGAAGCCCTTGACCACCGCAGGCGTCTGGTCAGTTGAATTGTTGTCCACAACCAGCACTTCCCACTCAACCGGGTCCGGAACAGTGGAGTGCGCCACGCTCTCAAGCGCCTTCTCGAGGCGTTCACACCGATTAAATGTACACAAGATAACCGTGATCTTCATGCTTTCTTGTTACGAAGCAGCACTGCAAAGGGACTCGCGGGGGGCGACGTCGAATGCCATATCAGTGGCTCAAAAACCGGAATTATTGGCCCGCTTTGTCCCTTCGGGTCATCTCCACGAGCCGTGTCTGCGCCTACTTCCATTGACTGATGGACGCCTGTAACCACCGATCTGGAAGGTCTTTGAACCAAAATGGCAGCGAAATAATATGAAAGTAACTGTATGACGAATATATGGACTGCAGAATTCGAGGACGAGGCTGATAAGAAAACAACACGTCTCCGCCCGCGCGGTAACGACTGGCCGCGGACTCCGGCTCTAGATCATCGGGGAGTTCGATTATAAGGTCACCCGGGGCAGGGCCGCTACCGGCGGCGTGACATAGAAACTCCGCGTAGCTAAGGCAGCGACCGTCGCCCGTAAAGGCGGGACTGACAATCGCAACCCCTCTCGGAGCAGACGATTTAGCTGTGGGTTCAAACCCCTCTACACGGATATGTCGATAGGTGAGATA
>JBAVUV010000414.1:0-3900 GCA_049696955.1 Candidatus Sulfotelmatobacter sp.
TCGGACCTAAGGAGAAAGCTCATGCGATACATCCGTCACTACAACAAGTCGCCCCGCACCGTGAAGTGGAAATATGCCGACCCATCACGCCACATCGGTACACAATCAGTCGTTACAGGCCACTAGGTGCTCTAAGATGCTCCCCATTTTGTGAGACATTGAATTCGACGGCGACTTGTGCTTCATAAGCGCTCTACGATCTCGGGGTAATGCCAATGCGATTGGGTGCGCATTTGCATCTAGCGTCTGTGTCCGCGGCAAAAGGTCACCACTGAAAATTAGGTTTTCCTTGGCCGTGAATAATAATAATCTAGAATGAATCCACGCAGCGCGCCCGTAGCTCAGTTTGGATAGAGCGTCTGCCTTCTAAGCAGAGGGTCGGGAGTTCGACTCTCCCCGGGCGCGCCACTCTAACTTGGGTCCGACCCGGAGACATGGGTTACACAACGTACCTAAGACATGGGTAACACTTTAGGGCCGAAGGGATTTTCCAACGGTTCGAGCACCCGAGTCTCCAGTTCGAAGTATCTCAGATCATAATCCATAAAGCTCACCAGCCAGATATCGTCGTGGACTTCTTTGATGCCGACCGCTTGGCCGGCAAAGACCTGACTGAAATTAATTTTCTTGCGACCCAGACAGATGCGCCCACAACGCGTGACCACGATGGTTTTATCGTGGAGGGGATAGTCGATGTCCGGCAAGCCGGTGTAGGGGCGCGTAGAGGGCTGATACACCTCCGCGGGACACTTCATGTCCAGTGCTTCGTGCGGACGTTCGTTGTTGAAGACCTCGATGAAGTCATCGAGCTTGGCCTGCTGCTGCAGAAAGTTTAAACCCGCCGGTTTGGTAGCTTCTTTTTTCAAGGTCAGATGCATGCGCTCATGACGGCCATTTTGCTGGGGATGACCTGGCTTGATTCGTTCAATGCCGATACCGAGCCGGAGCCACCAGACGGCGAGTTTGCTCAGGTTGAATAGGGCCTGACCGGAAGCGAAGGGAACGCCGTATCGCTGTGCATGTTGGCCGGCAGGCCGCGCTCCTTAAAAAGCCTTTCAAACACGGTGAAAGCGAAGGCTTCTTTGGTGGATGAGAGGGCTTTACAGGTGAGCAGGAAACGGCTGGCGTGATCGGTCACCGTCAGCGGATAGCGGTACTGGCGATTTCCCAGCAAGAACTCGCCCTTGTAGTCGGTGCACCACAGCTCGTTGGGCCGCTGGCCCAACGACAGAGGGGTTCCCTGAGCACGACGATGCAAGCGACCGCGGCGTTCGACCAGGCCGTGGCGATCGAGCACCGCATGGATGGTGCTCTTGGCTGGAATCAGAATGCCGGAGAACCTGCGAATCAGGCGCTCTCGGATTTTCCGTGCACCCCAGCTGGTGTGCTCCCGCTTCACGTTCAGGATGAAGTTTTCCACCTGGAACGGAAGTCGGTTGGCGTAGCGATACGGACGTCGGCTTCTGTCCGTGAGCCCCTCGATGCCGCATTCCTGATAACGATCGAAGATCTTGTAACCGGTCTTGCGGGAGATACCAAACTCCCGGCAAAGCTCGGCGAGTGGCTCGCCGGCTAGCCGGCGAGCCACGAACTGCAGCCTTTCATCCATAACCGAACGCTCCTTCCAAGGCATCGCACCCCCCCTAAAAAAGCGGGAAGTGTAACCCATGTGTCCGGTACGATCTGTTACCTATGTCTCGGGTCGCTCATGCGAAATGATTAAGAGAAATGTGTCGTCACGGGTGACCCTCTGTGCTGTGAGCGGATGCTCATAATTGAGTAGTACGCCTGCCGCGTGAGCAGATGCGTTGCCGAAAAAAGATTTCGTAGCTCAAATCGGACCGTCGCAACCAAGGTTGCTTCACTTCAAATCTCTTCCGCAAACCCTGCAACCATCCGAATGTGTTCGCCACAGTAAAAATGCTTGAGAGTTGAGCCTCAGACTCCAGCCTATAACTCAAAACTAGCATCGAGCGGTCGATAGCTTCTGGCTAACGGGCAATGCTGAAGAAAACCTCATGCTCGCTGGACTTCAAGGCATCTGCGTGTTCTAGTTCTCCCGATGAGAGTCTTGATATCTGGCGCGGGAATCGCGGGACCAACTCTCGCATACTGGCTGAACCATTACGGTCTGGAGCCCACTCTCATAGAAACGGCACCCAGCTTGCGAACGGGCGGCTACGTCATCGATTTCTGGGGTGCGGGTTTCGACATCGCCGATCGCATGGGCGCGCTACCAGAAATTAGGAGCCAGGGTTACATGATTCGGGAAGTAAGAGTTGTAGACCGTAATGGCAAACGAGTAGCGGGGTTTCCGGTCGAGGCATTTGCGCGCATGGCGCAGGGCCGCTACGTGAGCCTTCCGCGAGGAGAACTCGCTGCAGCCATCTTCTCCAGGATCGAAGGTAAGGTCGAAACGATTTTTGGAGACGGCATTGACCATATTGACCAGACGGAAAACGCTGTTCACGTCACTTTCAAACGCGGAAGCGCCCGCAACTTCGATCTCGTCGTTGGAGCGGACGGGCTTCATTCACATACCCGCGAACTCGTGTTTGGGGCGGAAAACCAATTTGAGAAGTACATGGGTTACAAAGTCGCGGCATTCGCGGCCGAGGGCTACCGGCCGCGCGACGACCTTGCTTATATCATGTACACGCAGGTAGGTCAGCAGGTGGGACGGTTTGCGATGCGTGCCGACCGTACGATGTTCCTGTTCATCTTCAGAGATGACGATGTTACGGGGAGCGACGGTCCGCAGGACCAAAAGGCGCTGATACGAAAGCGCTTCGGCAACAGCGGGTGGGAATGTCCGCGTATCCTGGACGCACTCGACGGCACTGACGATCTCTATTTCGATCGTGTGAGCCAAATACGAATGAATCCACAGCAGGGATTGTGGACGCGGGGGCGGGTAACGTTGATCGGTGATGCGGCATCCTGCGTCTCGTTGCTCGCCGGGCAAGGTTCCGCATTGGCCATGGTGGCGGCATATATTCTTGCAGGCGAGTTACACCGCTCAAACGGCGACTACACCGCAGCTTTTGAGCGGTACCAGGAGTTGTTCGGACCATTCGTTCTCAGCAAGCAAAAGGTCGCACTACGTTTTGCGGGTGCATTTGCTCCGAAATCGAATGTTGGTCTGTTTCTGCGCAACCGAATCTTCAATCTTATGGCTATCCCCTGGATTGCCGATTTCGTGGCTGGCCGCGATTTCACTGACAAAATCGAGTTGCCGACTTACAAATAGACGTTGGCTCGGACGCGGGGATTCAAGAGAGTTTTTGAGAGCAAGGTCTCCTAGGGCATCAGTCACGCTTTTCCCCGGTACTGCTGATTTTATGAATTCCTTCATCAACAGAACCGCATAGGAGAGGAACATTATGATGGAGATTTCAAGCAATACCCGCCAAATCAGCTTGGTTTCCTTGAACCGTTCGGAATTTGCAGTCATGCGTTCATCGCTGCCTTGGGGTCTGTCGAGATCAGGTATTACTCGGAAGTATATCGAAAATCGAATGCTCGTACAAACACTTGCACTGCACTTTGCCCATCGACCGGTGACTTGATCTTGCGGCACCCGTCTTCCCAAATGCGGAGTCCTGTTCGTATGCTCAGCAAACTGGGAAACGGCATCCTGCCGTCGCAATTCGGTTGATTAGCAGCTTGTTGAAAAACCCGTTTCCTCTGCAACTTTAATTGAAGAAACTCGTCTGAAGCAAAGAAGGTCAAGGAGGCGAGCGAATGCGCGGAGACGATAACCAGCAAGAAGGAATGTTCAGCTACGTTTCTCCAGAGAAGCGAGTCCCGGCGGACCATCCGCTGCGGCCGATCCGCAAGATGGTGGATGAGATCTTGAAGGAGATGTCGCCGCAATTTGCGAAGCTGTATTCCGACGTG
>JBAVUV010000415.1:0-11155 GCA_049696955.1 Candidatus Sulfotelmatobacter sp.
AGCTCGAACGATAGTAGGATAAATAACAGGCAGAGACAGCAGCTGTGTCCCTGTGAATGACCTGTAAAGAACCTATGGATTTAACCGTTTACTCTTCAGCCTGGTGTCCTGACTGCCGCGAGGCCAAGCGCTTTCTGGCCAAGCACAATATTTCTTACAAAGAAATCGATGTCGAAACCACACCCGGCGCAGTGGACGAAATTGTCAAGCGCACGGGCAAACGCGCCATTCCTCAATTCGTCATCGACGGCGAATGGGTGCAACCTTATGCCCCGGGAGAAGGCTTTCTCTACGACGCAATGGCCAAACGGCTGGGCGTCGGGAAGCTCTAGCCGGGCTGTTTAAGCTCCTGCCGATCTCGCTTGCCATCCCCGGTGGGCCAGCGATATCCCCCGTACATCGCCTTCCGTACCGTGGAAAAGCCTCGCCAGACAAGGGAAGATGACACTTCCTGGCTTTCAGTTCTCCTGCGCTTTCCCCGGCGCACAACTGCAAGCACGGGCGGTTTTCCGCATCCATGTCCGAACCAGAGAGTCCACAGGGGTCAAGCGAAGTTACCGATTGCTGGCAGCAGGCCATTCAGGCCGTCCTTGGAGCCGTGCTCCTGATCGGGGCGGTGGCCATGTTCCATTACTATGCGCCTGCCACGGTTCAGAGTCGCCAGCCGGATGACCTGCAAAAGCAGGTACACACCCTTACCCAGCAGGTCGCGGAACTCGAGAAGGAGCAGGGCATGCCCGCCCTGGTGTTGAGCCGATATCGGAACTCGATTGGCTACATTTATGGCGTATACCAGATCGGCTTCGTGAATCAGCCGGCCGCGATCCGGGCGCGCGTTTCCGGCACTGGATTTCTGGTTGGTGACGGATTGCTCGCGACCAACCGGCATGTGGCGGAGCCGTGGTATGGCGACAGCGAAGCTGAGGCGTTAATCAATCGTGGTGCAACGGCGATGCTGGAGAGTCTGGTCGTGTTCTTTCCCAATTCGACGACGCCGGTCAGTTTGCTTCCAGGCGCAGTTTCGTCCACAGGCGATCTGGCAGTGTTGAGAATCGAAGATAAAACTTCAGTGCGCGGACTTGCAGTCTTACCGCTTGCTAAGGGAATCGCGTTGCCCGGAGAACTGGTCACGGTAATCGGCTATCCCATGGGGATTGCTGGCATGGTGGCCAAGTCGCCAAGTGGAATTTATCAGCGGCTGGCCTACCGGCACAACGACATCACGGCCGCGAGCGAACTGGCCGCCCTTTCCCTGATTCGTCCCTCGACCACCTGTGGCCATCTGGGCGATGTGGTGGGAGAAAAACTGATCTACGATGCGCCCACTGCCCACGGCGGCAGCGGCGGCCCGGTGTTCGACTCCAATGCAGAAGTAATTGGAGTGAACTCCGCCTACATCGATGGATTTTCCGGCGGCTCGCTGGGTTTCTCTGTCGACGCCTTGCGTCCTCTGATTGTAGAAGCTGAAAAGCGGCCGTAGATCCCCAATACTTGTGAAAAAACAGAGGGGCCGGGAACGGAAGTTTCCCGGCCCTCTGTCTTAGTTGCCGATCAGAATGCCCACCGCAGCGAGAATTGGATCAGGCGCGGCGTTCCCGTTGTGCTTACGATCCGGCCAAAGGGATCAGGACCACTCTGCCCGGAGCCCGTCCAGGCGAGATATTGTTCGTAATCCGTCACCAATGGCGTGCCGAAGTTCGGATGATTCCACAGATTGAAGAAATCGGCGGCGAAGCGCAGATCCTGCCGCTCGCTGAGTCTGAAGCGCTTGATCAGGGAGAAATCCCAGTTCTGTTGGAACGGTCCTCGGTAGATATTGCGCCCGAGATTGCCGAAGCCGGTGGTGCAGTAGTTAGTGTCAGTTCCGCACTGAGTGGGGTATAGCAGCGGGGCCGTCGTGAACGCAGCAGGATTCAGCCATCCACTAAGGCGCTGCGTAACGCTCCCGGAACTGGCGCCACTGGCGATACTGGCGCCCGGGGCGAGACTCGCGCTCACCGGCGAAGTGCCGGCTCCCAGGAACGCATTGCCTCCGTTCGAATCCAAGACTGAAAAGGGCAACGAAGACTGGAAGCTGGAGACGCCGCTCACCGACCACTGGCTCAGAACAGCTCGTCTAAAGCCCGTAGCGTGAGCGAAAAACGGCAAGTCGTAAACGTAGCTGATTTTCAACACTTGCGGACGATTGAAGTCCGAGATTCCGCGCGACGCATCGATCGTGCTCTCATCGTTAAAGGCAGTGTTATTGGCGGTGTTGCCAGTTGATGTTGCGTCAATGTTCTTGGAGAACGTGTACGCTGCCTGGATATACCCCCGGTCCCAACGCCGCGAGACTGTTGCTTGCAGTGAGTGATAGATGGAATAGGCGTCATTGGCGAAAATCTGATAGCCCGAATAGCCGTTCAATCCCGGAGTGGGCGTGCGCGCGATGGCGTTGGAAAAAGTATTGTCGGTGATCTGATAGCTGTTGCCGCTGGTGTCCGTAACCGTGAACGGGTTCGCAGGAGTAGCGTTTACAGATTGGATGGCGTCACGAGTCTCTCGCAAATGCGTTCCCTTGGTGCCCACGTAGCCAACTTCCAGCACCCACTTCCGGCCCAGATCACGCTGTATGGTGAGATTCCATTGCTGCGTGTTGGGGACCACAAAGTGCCGGGGGACTTCCAGCACAAATAAATTCTGAGTGGAATTTACTCCCGGTCCGCCCGTGCAGGCATAGCTACCATCTTGTCCGGTAGGGCTATTGGGAGTGAAGCTGATGAGATGCGCCAGGCAGGGCAGCCACGCGCCCGACAACTGTCCGGCGGCAGGCACTGCGTTGGAATTGGTCGCCGGCGTTCCGGTAAAGAAGTCAGACATAGTGAAGCCAGCCGTCGAAGGGAAAAACACGATCGGGATGAAGGGCGACTGGAAGCTGAGCTGATCCACCGCCCCCACGTCTTCCCGCACGTAGAAGATTCCGTACCCGCCACGAATCGTCGTGTTGTGATGCCCGAACAAGTCATAGGCGAAGCCGACGCGCGGTCCGATTCCGGTGGAGACGCTGTTGTTAAAGGTCGATCCAGCGGCGTTTCCGGTCAGGCCAGGAACGCCCAGCTTGTCAACGCACTTGGGATAAATGAAAGGATACTGCCCGGACTTGGTCAGGTCCGATTCCATGTTGCCGATATGGCAGGCATTGTCGGTCCAGGCACCAAAGAACTCGGTGCGAAGTCCAAGATTCAACGTGAGGTTCGACGTTGCCTTCCAGTCATCCTGTACGAACAGCGCGGAGTTTTTTTGCCGGTAGTTGTGGTTGTAGACGCCGCCGCCGCCGAAGCTGAATTCGGGAGAGCCCTGCAGGAAATTCGCAAAATCCGTGACGGTCGAATTTCCAAAGTACAGCTGTCCGTTGAACACTTGCGGAAACTGCTTATTCAAAGCGACCGGCGTAAACTCGCCGCCGAACCGCCAATTATGTTTGCCTCGAACCCAGCCCAGTGTATCGATGAAATTAAAGTTATTCTGCACCTGATACTGGTTGGCCTGCGGCGTGGGACCAAACTGAAATCCCGAACTGACGAAAGTAAATTTGTAAACGCTGTCCGTCAGATTATTAGTGGGGCGGTCAATCCCGACCTGGCTTGCCGTAACCGGGGGAACGTTAATGTCGCTATTATTGATGCGAATAAAGCCCAGCCGGAACTCGTTCACCAGGGTGGGCGAGAATACGTGAGTCTCGGTAAGTGAGAACACTCGATCTCTGACTGGAAGCTGGTAGGGAAAATTGAGGTCTCCACTGCTGATGCTGCCGCCAAGAGAGGCTGTCAGGCCGCCTGCGCCAAACGGCACGTCTGACTGGAAATTTTGAAAGAAGAATTGGGCCGATAGTTTGTCCCTCGAGCTGCGGAACTCACGATCCCAGGTTGCAGTGAACTGGTTGTCGGTGTAACTGCCGGGGATGCTGGTGGTAAACGGGACGACAGTGCCGGCGGGAGTTCCAGCCGCGACGTTTGGCAAGGGGAAGAGATAACCATTGGCGGCCGATCCAAACTGGTTGCTCTGAAACGCGACCAGCGATGCCGCGACCGGGTCAATACTGGTAACGCCAAAAGCAGATGCCAAAGCGGCCTGTCCGGCGGGGCCACGATCCGCCGCGGGGATATACGGGATGAGTGTGCTGATGATGGTTCCCGGCGAATCACCGCTGCGCTGGCGCGTGCCGGAATAGTTAAAGAAAAAGAAGCCGAGTTTTCCGCCGGTCCCGATCGGGCCGCCCAAATCGCCGCCGAAAATATTCTGCTGGATCACGGGTCTTGCCTCGCCCGCCCCATTCAGAAAATAGTCGTTAGCGTCCAGAACAGTATTGCGGAAGAATTCATAAGCCTCGCCATGAAATGTGTTGGTTCCAGTCTTCAGAATGGCATTGATGTCGCCGCCTCCGTTGCGGCCCTGGGAGGCGTCATAAAGCGACGTCTGAACCTTGAATTCCTGAATCACCGCCGGATTGGGCAGTGGAGTCGTCGTCAGTTCGGCGACGTTGTAATCCGTAGCGCTGATGCCTTCGATCTGGTAATTGTTGTTGTCTTCACGCTGGCCATTTACCTCAATGCGAACATTACCGCGTCCCAATTGTGAGGCCGCGTTCAGTTCGCCTTGCGCGCCGCTCGACAGGGTCAACAATTGCTGAAAGTTCTGCGTGGCCAGCGGCAGATTCTTGATGGTACTGGATTCAATCGCTTGCCCGGTCGTGGCATCTGTAGTGTCTACTTCTTGCACCAGAGCCTGCACTTCCACTTGTTGCTGCACCGCCTGAGTCTTGAGTTTCGCGATCAGCCGCGTCGTCTCGGTGACGCGCACCGCGATGTCGCGGAAGGTCGCTTCGGCAAAACCCGCTTCATGGACGCTTACCGTATACTCGCCCGCCGGCAGCAGCGGAGCGGTAAATGAGCCATCCGCGCCGGAAGTGACGCTGCGTTCCAGCACGCCAGTTTCTTGATTGGTGATACGAACTTCAGCGTTAGCGACCACGGCACCGCTGGGATCTTGAATCGTGCCCGTAATGGCGCCCGTGGCGCCCCCTTGAGCGAAGGACTGGGCAATAAACGCAGTTGCTAGAAAACTAATCCAGATGAACCTACTTTGAAGTTTCGGCATTGCTCTCCCCCTGAGTTCGGAATGGAATCGTTTCGCTAAGGCTGAATCGGGTATTTGACGGATGGAAAAGCAGACCGACAACACAAAGGTTTCGTGCAGCCGTTTGGGGCACCCGAACGCACGGGTGAGCCACGCAGGCACAGCCGTGATTGTTTGGGTTCAGTCGTGGCCATCAGATACACGTTTCCCGCGCAGAATGCCCTTGATTCTGAGGATTGGGGAAGGATACTGAAAGAGGCAGGCTATTGGCAATATTAATGCTGGTGCCCGCAGTTGCACTATATATCGAGGCATCCAGTTCGATTCGGAATACTGATATAGGAAATTCGATTTATCGATTGCAGACTTACAATTCCCTTACTTTTTCGCCTTCATGCAGGCGCTGGTCTCCCGAAGCTGAGGCGTCGCCGGAGGCCGCATAAGCCACCGCCGCTCCAATGAGGGCTGGAATGATAAAGGCGTGACCGCCAGTCGCTTCCGCCACAAATACAACCGCCGCCAGTGGTGTCTTGTATCCGGCGGCGATGAAAGAAGCCATGCCAACTGCGGCGTAGAGATCCACGGTAGGACTGTGAACGACCGATTGCGCAAATGCCGTCCCTATGCTTCCACCAGTTAGAAATAATGGGACAAACATAGCGCTCACTCCTCCCACAGCCAGCGTAAAAAGAGTTGCGCCGAGCTTCAGCACACTGAAAATTACGAGTTGTGCAGTGCCGTGATGCGAGCCCAAAATCTCTCCCACCGCTTCATAGTTAGGACCGATGGGCACGAGATTGCCTGGATAAATATGCAGGAAAAGAAGCCCGCAAAGTCCCGTCAGCGATCCGCCGATGGCGAGCTTCAACCAATGCGGAATCGCCCACCTAACAAAAAATGTGCGGGCCCGGCGGAAGGTGATGACAAACACCATGGCAACCAAACCAACAATCAAGCCCAGCAATGCGCTCCAGTAAAGGTCATGGCGTTCGAATGTTGTAGAGCCAGTGAAGTTGAACAGAGGCGTAGCGCCCAGAAAAAAACTCAAGGTTACGAAGGAAACGACTGAAGCAATCAGCGATGGAACCAAAGCTTCATGTGCAAGATCGTCGCGATACGGCATTTCCAGCGCGAACACGATGCCGGTGAGCGGTGCGCGAAAAACTGCGGACATGCCGGCCGCCGCGCCGCAAATCAACATGATGCGCCGGTCGCGATCGGTCAAACGTAAACGCCGAAGCTTCGTCCAAAGCCACGACCCGATCGCCGCGCCACCATAAATGCTGGGCCCTTCCAGCGCCGCGCTGCCGCCAAACCCCACCGTGGTAATTGCCGCAATCAACTTCGGCACGAAGAAACGGACGTCAACCTTGCCTTCATGCTCGTGGTAGGCACGGATGATTTCTTCCGTCGAATGCTCGTTCGGATCCGGAGTCAGAAACTGCATAATGAGTCCGGTAACGATAAATCCAAGCGTTATTCCCGGGACAATCGCCCAATGATGGTGCAGATAATAACTAAGAACCGGAGGCCACAATTTTCCTAGAATGATGACCACGACTCCGGTAATCACCAGGCCGGTGATCAGGCCGATCACCGGTGCGATGATGAGCCACTTCCGAAGGTCGCGCGCATACACTGCGCTGAGATCTTCGTGAACCAGCGAAAAATACTTGCCGAATAAAGGATGGCGAAGAAGTCGGTCTCTCCGCCTTTGTCCTGTCGCTGGCTTGATCATAGATATTTTTGGTTCGACCGCCGGTCCGGATGGCTTTTTGGGGTGGCTAAATCTATGGAGTGCCGTCGTTGCCTTCCCGCATGACTCGCCGGAGTGCGGCAACTAACTCAGGTCCCGTACGCCGCAGCTCGTCGTGGTGGTGAAGAGCGAGTTCGCTCAAGACTTTCTCTCCTCGCGGCGTGAGTGCAAGCAGGACTTCGCGGCGATCGTCCTGCGCGCGGGTGCGATGCACAAATCCCGCCGCCTCCAGACGATTCACCAATTCCACGGCACTGTTATGTCGAATTGCCATGCGGCTGGCCAATTCGCGAATTCGCGGCCGCACCCCCTCCGGCATCCCCTTGATCGCCAGCATCAGCTGATACTGGCCGCGCTCCAGCCCAGCGCCTTTAACCGCTTGCTCGCTGAAGTGCAGAAATCTCCGGATTTGATAACGAAACTCGGCCAGCGCCTGGTAATCCGACAAGGTGAGTTTTTTCATCCCGCTGATTGTATCGTGTCGCGATCCGACTGCCGAAGGCAGTATATCGTAAGACGATACAATACTAAAGTCGAGGGAATCCATAGCTGCAGCGGTCGCTGGCCTCTTTTTTGCGCTCCATTTAGAATCCTATGTCCTGCTTTGCAGCAGCTTAATGAGGAGGCGCATCCGCCTTGATCCCGCGTTATACCCGCCCGGAAATGGGCCGCATCTGGAGCGATGAGAACCGCTTCCGCACCTGGCTCGCGGTGGAAGTGGCGGCCACCGAAACCTTAGCTGAGGTGGGAATGGTCCCCAAAGCGGCAGCAAAAGCGATCCGCGAGCGCGCCGACTTTCGCGTGGAGCGCATCCACGAAATCGAGGCCGAGGTGCGCCACGATGTGATTGCCTTCACCACCGCCGTCGCCGAAATTGTCGGCCCGGACGCGCGCTGGTTTCACTATGGCCTCACCTCCAACGACGTGGTCGATACCGCGCAGGCCTTATTGATCAAGCAAGCATCGGCGCTCATTACCCAGGATCTTGCGCGCCTTGCCGAAGTGCTCGAACGCCGGGCCTGGGAATTTAAAGACACTCCCATGGTAGGCCGGACGCACGGCATTCACGCCGAGCCCATCACCTTCGGATTCAAGCTGGCGAACTGGTATTCCGAAACCCAGCGGAACATTGCACGTTTTGCCGCTGCGGCGGAGGATTTACGAGTAGGGAAGTTCTCTGGCGCGGTGGGCATCTTCGCGCATCTCACGCCGGAAATCGAAGAGAAGATTTGCGCACGGCTAGGTCTGAAAGCCGCGGCTGTGTCGTCGCAGGTGATCCAGCGCGACCGGCATGCGCACTATCTTTCCACGCTGGCCGTGATCGCATCCACTCTGGACAAGATTGCCACCGAGATCCGTCATCTGCAGCGCACGGAGGTTCGTGAGGCCGAGGAATTTTTCAGCGAAAAGCAAAAAGGATCTTCCGCCATGCCGCACAAGCGCAATCCCATCACCGCCGAACAGATCAGCGGCCTGGCGCGAGTGGTGCGCGGCAATGCGCAGGCTGGATTGGAAAATGTTGCCCTTTGGCACGAGCGCGATATCTCGCACTCCTCAACCGAGCGAATCATTCTGCCGGACTCGACCACCTTAATTGACTATCTGCTGAACAAGACTGCAACTCTGATCGAAACCATGTTCGTCTATCCCAAACGAATGCTGGCCAATTTGGAGAGCACGCACGGACTGATCTTCAGCGGCCAGTTGCTCCTTGATCTGGTAGAGCACGGAGTTTCCCGCGAGGACGCCTACCGTCTAGTGCAGGCGCATGCCATGCGGGCGTGGAAAGAAGGTTTGGACTTTCACGAGTTGGTACTGGCCGATAAGGAGATCACGGGAAAAGTTCCGCGTAAGCAGATTGAATACGCATTTGATCTGCGCCGCCAACTGAAGAATGTAGATAAGATTTTCGCGCGCGTTTTCCGGGCTGGAGCCGCAGGACACACCGGCCCGGCTGCTCGGAAGAAGTCCACACGGACGCGAAAAGGCCGATAAACCTCCCGCTCCAGATTTATTAAACCCGTTTATCAGCCCCACTCTTGTTAACCCGAGCCAACTAAAAAAGTTTCGATTAGCCCCTTCTTAAATGTTAGGCAATGGCAGGCTCTCCCGCCAATGCATCTTGCTCTCATACCTCTGCATCGAAGGAATTAACCAGATGGTTAGTTCGTAAAGTTTCGTCAAATTGGGTCGGAGGTGACCTATGAGATTGGCTACAACGAGGAAGGCAAGCTTGCTGAAAACTGTGGGTTCGCTGCTGGCGGTCGGGATATTAAGTGCGACACTTTTCGCCGAATCTACAGCTGCGACCGGCAACGACAATCAAACTCAAACCAAGCTGATGCAGAAGTTAACCGCGAAAAATCAATTCCGCGACGTGCGATCGAGCGTGGAGGGCGGCATCGTAACTCTCACTGGGACGGTCGATTTGTACCAGAGCAAACTGGACGCGGCCAGGCTAGCGCAAAAAGCTGGCAGAGTGCAGGAGGTGCAAAATCTAATCACTGTGGCCGGGCCGAACGTGCCCGATAGGCAACTGGCGCAGAGACTGGCACGGAAGTTGCGTTACGTTCGCGTTGGGTATGACATCACGTTCGACTACTTTGCGCTGAACGTGAAAGATGGCGTAGTCACGGTGGAAGGCCAGGATCGAACCGGGGTTGGCCGTGAGGAGGCTCTAGCAGACGTCCAGAATATGCCGGGAGTGAAGGATGTGATCGCGAATATCTCGCTGGAACCGGTTTCGCCGATGGACGATGGTCTGCGCCTGCGCGCGGCTCGCGCCATCTACAGGGACTCGGTTCTGAGCAAATACGCAATGGACCCGGCAAAACCCATTCGCATCATCGTGGATAACGGTCACTTGGCGCTCTATGGCTCTGTCGATAGCGTCATGGACAAGACTGTCGCTGGGATTCGAGCCAACCAGATCTTCGGTGCATTCACGGTGCAAAATAATCTGGTGGTTGAAAAGGACTCGCGGCGCTCAAAGAGTTAATGTCCGTGCGAGGGACAGAGGCGAGAGGCGCGGCCACAAACCGCGCCTCTCTCGCATTCATAGCCGGTTGATGAGCGACGCAACATATCCCGCTCCGAATCCATTGTCAATGTTCACTACGCTTACATTCGAAGCGCACGAGTTCAGCATTCCCAGGAGCGCCGTGAGTCCTTTGAAAGATGCGCCGTAGCCAACGCTGGTGGGCACGGCAATCACTGGGACGCCTACAAGTCCGCCGACGACGCTGGGCAAAGCGCCCTCCATGCCGGCGCACACAATCACCACTCGCGCCTTGGTCAACGCCTCACGATTCGCCAGCAGACGATGGATTCCAGCAACTCCCACATCGTAGAAGTGCTCAACCGTATTGCCCATCAACTCCGCAGTCACGACGGCTTCCTCGGCAACCGAGATGTCGCTGGTTCCCGCCGAAACAACTGCGATCATACCTTTGCCATAGATATGTTCGTCCTGCTGAAGCACGATCGCCCGCGCTAGTTCGCGATATTCCACCGCGCGTACTTTCTTCTTTACCGCCGCGAACTGCTTTTTATCGGCACGAGTAGCGAGAACGTTGCCACCGTGCCTCGCCAGCCGCGAGAAAATCTCGGCCACCTGCGATGCTGTCTTCCGCTCGCCAAAAATTACCTCGGGCATGCCCGCGCGCAAGCTGCGATGATGGTCGACCTTGGCGAATCCAAGATCTTCAAACGGGAGATGCCGCAAGCGCTCTACCGCGTCATCAGGTGCGAGTTTCCCCTGGCGAACTTGTTCGAATAATTTGCGAATGGATTCGGCGTTCACGTTTAGGAGCCGGCGATAACGCGTCGAGCCGACGCTATCTAGAGTAGCATCTGCGATGCAGCTTGACCCTTTGCGGCATGTGAGCCGCTTGACGCGCTGCGCATTTTCGCGATTACAGCTTTGCAGACCTTGCGGGCAATACCGGGCTCATCAAGGTGAGCTAGAAACAATCGCCGCAAGCCGCTCGGGATCACTCGTCCCGCCAGATAGGCATCATATAGCAGACTTCCCAGACGGTATCCCCATACTCGGGAACCTGATTCGAACTCTTCGTCGGCGCGGACCGCCGCTAGAGCGGCCCTTTCGCAGGCAGCAAAAGACAACGCAAAAGAATTCGCCATCTCAGCTGCCGGCCGGGCTGGATACAGTACGCGCGACCCGAAGTAGGCGATGCAATGTTCGATCACTTGGGTGAAGAACGCATCGGGCGGCGCAGCCGCACCGTAATGCCCAGAGTGGTCGCAGTACGCGCCACTTCCGGT
>JBAVUV010000416.1:0-3166 GCA_049696955.1 Candidatus Sulfotelmatobacter sp.
CTTTTGCCCGGTGAGGAGAGATCGCCGCGTCACTACGCGCTGCGCGGCGCGCGAAACCCAAAGTTCCCAGGGAAAGGAATATCGATTTTTCCCGATCCGCCAACGGATGGGCACTCCCAGCATCTGACGAAATCTTTTCTGCAGCCACGCTTTGCTTTGCGTAGCTTTCCGGATTTGATTATTGAGCAGAAAATACTCCAAACTGCGACGCAATCGTTGTAATTCCTCGCCTTGCAACCAAGGAAGGATATTGTGGCCCAACGCCAGGGTTTGCCATTCCTCAAAAGATTGCGGCTCGCGCAATCCCATGTCCTTCAACTGCGGCCAGATCGGGATCCCCGGGTACGGAGTGAAGATATTTGGGGAAAAACTCACGTTGGAGTATTCCCGGGCAATGTCGCTCATGATGGAAAAAGTTTGCTGCCGGTCGGCTTCGGTCTCACCTGGGTAACCGAGAATCACGTTGAAGGTGACGCGAATGTTGGCAAGGTGAGCCTTGCGAGCCGTCTCCACCATCTGCTCAATATTCTGGTGATGCTTGTTCATGAGCTTCAGTACAGGCTTAGATGCCGACTCCGTCCCAAAGCCCATATGGGACACACCGCTCTCGCCCAATAAGCGAACGTCGTCGTCGCTCATTCGCCACAAAAAGTCGGTGGAAGCCTGGAAATCCCAAAGGAACTTAACCCCACTCGCAACAATTCCACGCGCAATCGCCACCGCTCGCTTGATATCAACCAGAAAGTTGGAATCGAACAGTGCCACTTCCTGAATGCCATAGCGAGGGACCAAATCGGCGAGGTCGCTTACCACCCGTTCTGCCTTATAGGCGTTGAACCGGCGGTTATAAAACACCATATCCGTACAGTAATTGCACGCGTAAGGACAGCCGACGCTGGAGGTGTAGGACAATTGCCGGAAGCCCGCGGCCGAAGCGTAGGCATCGAAGTTCGCCAGATGAAAGGCCGGCATGGGGAGATCGTTGATGTTCGTGACTCGTCTTTCGGGCTCATGGTGAATACCCGCCCGATCTTTAAACGACAGACCTTGCACGCCGTGCAGTTCCTGTTTGTCCGCCAATCGCTGCGCAACTTCGAGTAAGGTTAAGTCGCCCGGGCCGCGCACCACCGCATCGACGAAATCTGGTTGCAGAGTCTGTTCGGTCGCAAGGCTCGGATGCCAACCACCGAAAATGACCGGCAAAGACGGGCGGGCCTTCTTCACCGCCTTGGCAACGCGAACTGCTGCGCCAATGGTCGGGCCGGTAAGAACAGAAATGCCGAGGCAGAGTGCGTCGCTGGTCTCTCGAAGGACTTCGCTCTCGAAGTCGGGTGAAGTTATATTGTCGATCAACTTGACTTCGAATCCGGCCTGCAAGAGGGGTGCTGCCAACGCAAGCAAGCACAAAGGTGCGCTTAACGGAGGGCCATCGTAAGGCGGATAAAAAAGTACTACCTTGTGCTTTTCTGGCAAACGAACCTCACCGGCAGCGCTTTGGGAGTTTATACCCAGATGGTCATTCGAGCAGAATGAAGGTTTGTTAGAAGTTTGTCAACCTTATCGTCATTTCTTTTTCTTTTGCGTTACGCAGCAGAAAAATTCATTCCCTCTCGTTCCCGACTTCTGGACCGGACAGAGCTTGTGTCCAGCAAACCGCTTCTGCGTAGGGACAGTAGGCTCCCATTGCCCACGCGGGCAAGGCGAGAGCAGGTCCTTATTTTCTAGCAATATGTTGACAAATTCTTCGTAGTCGTGCCATATCTGTATGCGACCCTATCTTCTTCGCACCGGGCCCGAGGAGTGCATCCGTGAAGTCATCCAACAAGATCGTATTCTTCGTTGCGTCGTTCTCCAGCATTGAGGCTACGGCCCCGCTAGGAATCTTGGCGATTTCCACTCCGTTGTTGGAGGCAGGCTTCGACGTTCGAATCATCGATTCCACCATCACACCCGATTATGTGAAGCGCGTGTTGGAAGAGGTGAAAGATGCTCTCTGTCTGGGAATCTCAGTAGTTACTGGACCGATGATTCGGGAGACGGTGGCAGTCGCGAAGGCGGTAAAGGCGTGGGATCCGGACTTTCCCGTAATCCTGGGGGGATGGCATCCGTCACTATTGCCCAAGCAGACGATCGAAGCTCCGTACGTGGATATCATTGTGCGTGCTCAAGGTGAAGAGAGCATGCTGGAAGTAGTGAAGTGCCTGCAAAACGATGACCCCCTTGACAATGTTCTGGGGATTGGCTTCAAGCGCGACAACGAGGTTATTCTTACGCCCGAGCGGCCTCTGAGGCAATTGACCCAGATGCCGCAGAAGGCCTATCAACTGGCGGACTTCGACGGCTATGAGCGCGTCTGCGGACGGCGCTGGGCGATGTACGTTTCCAGCCTCGCTTGCCCGTTCAATTGTTCGTATTGCACGAATGCCGCTGTGTATGGCCGCAAATGGAATTCGCTTCCCGTCGACCAGGTCGTCGAAGAGACGATGGAACTGACCCGTCGTTACCGGCTGGAGTTGCTGTGGATGGCGGACGACAACTTTCTTGTCGATCTCGATCGCGCGCTAAAGATTGCCGAAGGATTGGTTCGAGCAGAAGCGAAATTCAAGTGGAGCGTCCAGGCGACCACCAATCTGACAGCTCGCCTCAGCGTCGAGGAACTCTCGCTGTTGCGCCGGTCGGGCATGCACCAGGTCTGCCAGGGCATCGAGACCGCGTCGCCGACCGTGATGAAGCACATGAATAAAGATTTCCAGGTGCTGGCCGACATCTACGAGTCTACCGAGCGTTGCCTTCGCGCCGGCGTGATTCCGTCGTTCAATATTATTTTCGGTCATCCCGGGGAAGGGCCAAAAGAACGGCGTGAGACCGTCAGCTTCATGATGGATGTGTGCCGCCGCTTCCCCGGAGCGGAATTCTGGACCAATATCTTCACCCCCTATCCTGGGTCTCCCATATTTAGCCAGGCGGAGAAGCTGGGCATTGAGGTCCCGACCTCGTTGGAAGGCTGGATCGACTACTTCCCTCGTTACACGACGCTGCCGTGGCTCAAGGGCAAAGATCATCAACGAGTGCAAACCATGCGCGATTATCTCCGCATCGCATTCGATCGCGAGCCAATTGCCGCCAAGGGGCCGGGGCGATTCGCCAAGGCCATTCAACATCTCAC
>JBAVUV010000417.1:0-2523 GCA_049696955.1 Candidatus Sulfotelmatobacter sp.
ACCTTGGCGGGATTGCTCATCCAATGCAGCGCCGCGTTGCTGAACACCGCGTCGAACTCGCTCTCGAAATCGAGAGCTTCCCCGTTCATCACACGGGCGTCCAGGTCCAGTTTTCGCGCGGCCTCGATTTGCGCCGCGCTGGCGTCAACACCGACGACCTGGCATCCCATCGAGGCGAGCTTCGCGGTAAGCACGCCGTCGCCGCAGCCAAGGTCCAGGATGCGCTCGCCCGCGCGCGGCGCCAGCAGCTCAACGACGGGTGCGCCAAGTTCGGCGACGAAGCGGGCGTTGCGAGCGTAGCGTTCAGGATCCCAGGTTTGCGAGTGTGCCATTTTGCAGTGCCTCCCAGTACCGCAGCAGCTTGTCAGTTTATATTGTTAGCTTGTTTTCGGCGTTTGGTAATTGGGCCTTCTCGAGCGCAACTCCCGACAAGTCGGGTGGATCCAACAGGTCGCTGCAACACGAGCTCAACGCCAACTTGCGGGGATCCAAGAGCTAAGATCGTTTAATTCAAACAAAAGGCTGCCCTGTCCTGGTTTGGACCGACTGTAGCCGGTTCTCCAAAGGAAGTGCTGTCGGATCATTCATTTCGACGGTGTTGCGCCGACCCATTGAACCGGCAGCGCTTATCAGGCAGTGACTCAGCTAGCTGCGTGAACACGTGCCCCAAATCATTCTGGCTTGGCGCACTGCCTGTCACTTATGACAATTCCATTCCCAGTGCCCCGCTTTCAGACTCTGGCACCGCATCCTTCTCGAAAAGCTCGATAGCGGCATACATCATTGCTTTTGTTTCAGGGGAGCCACATAAACATCTCTGACTTGACTCAGTCTTGCGCACCGGGTGGGTTAGCCGTGTTCACACTAGTCGGACAGGACGCGCAAGGAAGGATATCTATGGATCCGGGAATTGTCGCTCCCTGGAGCGCGAATTGGGTGTGGGGCCTGCCACTCATCGTATTGACCGTCGTTCTGCACGCCTACGGCCTCGGACTTCTCAACAAGGAAGTCACCACGAGGCTGGGCCGTAAAGAACGTATCCGGTCTCGATTGCCCCTCTCGACCTTTCTCGTCGGAGGAACCGCGCTTTCCGCCACGGTGCTGCACGGGCTGGAGGGTCTTATCTGGGCCGCTGCTTACCGTTTCCTCGGGGCGCTGCCGGACCAAAAGTCTGCGATGCTTTATTCGTTGAGTGCCATGACAAGTTACGGCCATGCGGATCTATTTCTGGCGCCACACTGGAGAATGATGGGCTCCCTGGAAGCATTGAACGGCTGGATTCTGTTTGGTCTCACTACCGCATTTCTTTTTACAGTAATTCAGAAAGCGTGGCCTCATACTTAACAAAAGCAAAGCTTGGTACGGAACGCAGAAAATACATTCGCCAGACGAGCCAAGTCGTGCCGCCCCAGATAGGCGTTGGTAATTGCCGTTTTCATCGGCCGGCCGCCGCATCCGCCCTCGATAAGTCCTGCTAAGTTATCGGTCAATGAAAACTCGTTTCCGATAAGCGTTTATCGCGAGTTGAGATGGTTTCGTCGTAGGGTGGCTCGATGACATGAATCACGGTCTACCCTGCACAGCGATGGCCGGGCCAAGCAATTGTTTCAATGCTTGGACGTATTCGGTGAGGGCTTGGCGGCCGGTTTCGGTGATGCGATAGAGACTTTGCGGCTTGCGTAGCACGAACTTCTTTTCGACGGCGACGTAGCCGGCTTCTTCGAGCTTCAGCAATTGCGCGCCCAGATTTCCATCCGTGGCCTCAGTCTTGTCGCGGAGCCATGTAAATTCGGCCCCTTCGACGCCGCTGAGCAGGGAAAGCAGAGCCAGGCGCAACCTCCCGTGAACGACGGGATTGAGATCGGGCAAATCAGGCATGGACTAGACCACGGCGTTTGTGCCCCTGCGCCTCGGCGATCGCGCAGTAGATGCCGAACACGATCTGACAGAGAAAGATGGCGACCAGAAACACGATCGAACTCTGCACGTTACTCCCGAAGCACGAAGCCACAGCCGTAGCCCACCAGACGACTGCGCACCCGATCTGAACCTTCCAGCGAAGAATCAAGGCTGAGGCTCCGTTGGCCATGCCAAGTATCGCCGATACTGCGGCCGGGAAGAGATGCGGATCGGTGAGTCGTCCGCTCAGCCCCAGGGCAAGAAAGAGCAGAAACATCGAGATCCCCAAAGCTGTCCAGATAGAACCGATGGCCCGGCCGAGCGTAGTCTCGGGATGTTTTCTTTCCTTAGAGGAAACCACCGCAACGGTGAGAATGACCGCGATCAACATCGTGACCGGCCAAGCCCACGCGCTGTGGCTCCATTCGGACCAAGCGATGGCGAGATAGAAAGCAACGCCCAACAAAACAAAGGTCCAGCCCCAGCTCTCCGTCCTCCGGCGCCCCTCAGCGATCATGCTCTCGATGAGGCTCAGCCGGTCCCTCAGTTCCTGCTCGGTGGTGTGGTTTTGCATCGCGGTTCTCTTTAGGGGAAGCTCGAATTTCCGCAGACTTCGATTTGCTC
>JBAVUV010000418.1:0-1781 GCA_049696955.1 Candidatus Sulfotelmatobacter sp.
ACGTTACGCTCGAGCGGAAAAGCGACGGCTATTTCGTGGGATCGAACTTCCCCATCAGCCCGAAGCTCATTCGCGAAGAAACCGACTTCGATCCGCATGACATGAGCGCGAGCAATAACGCCCGCCACGTCCGCTGGGAGCAGTTGATGGCCGAGTATAAGGGCAAGATCGATGTCTCCGCGGCGCAGCGCTTTATGGCCGACCACTACGACACCTTCGAAAACAAGGAAGATCCCGACGAGCGCACGCTCGACGGCCACATCGATCTGTCTGCCCGAGGCTCCGGAGGCTGGCAGCCGCCCTATGGAATCGCTGGAGCGGTTCAGAATAAGGCAGCCGACGCGAACATGACCAAAGAAATGACATTCACCGCGGCCGCCGGTCACGCCTGCGGCATGGACTTTAAAGCCACTGAACACCTCACTCAGCATCCCGAGTTCGACTGGCAGAAGCCTCTTCTGCGCGATATGAACTCGTATCCCTGGACGACCTTCAGTGTGGCAAAATAGTCGGAAAATTTGAACTAACATCCAGACGTGGAGAAATCTCTGATATCGGTTCGAGCCGCTATCGGAGATTCCCTTGCAGCCCCAGGGCAGACCGAGGAACTGCCGCTCTTGGTTGTTAAGGGACCGCCATCAACAACTACTTCTGTAGACTGCGAATGCAGGTCACGATCGTCTTCACTTGGTTCTGGAGGCAGACTCTTCACCCCGGCCGGATGCTTGGCCGTGTCGCCGACTTTCTTGAGCAGGTCGTCATCCGAAGCCTTCTTGACATCGTCCGAAAACAGGCTCGGAATTTTGGCTGCGGGTTTGCCGGTGGCATCCGCACTATGGCACAGATCCGCGGGCCAAGCTGGCGAGAGGCTTGGAGCTAACTGCGCACTCCAGCCTTCAGCTTGTCCCGCAGGTCGAGCGGAGTTCGGTCTTTCCAGAATCGGTCAAAGTTCTCCACTGTCGTCAAAGTACGGGCATGCATGCGGTCCACGTAGAGCACGCCCTCCAGATGATCGATCTCGTGCTGCAGAATCCGGGCATACCAGCCAACCGCCTCGACCCTGCGAGCCTCCGCTCTCTCGTTCAAATACTCGACAGTCACTCCCCGCGCCCGTGGAACCACCGCCGAATATCCCGCGACGCTCAGGCAGCCCTCGAAGAATTCGACACTCGTGTTTTCCGCCGAGACGATGCGAGGGTTAATTATGACGTGAAATGGAACCGGCTTCCGCCCCCTCTCAAGAAGCTGCGCTTCAGTCAGCTTCTTGTGATATTCCTCCCGATCCTCAATGATTGCCAGCCTCAATGCAATTCCTACCTGCGGGGCCGCTAGTCCAACCCCGGGCGCCTGCCGCATAGTGTCGCGCATACCAATGATCAGCTCTTGGATCTCGTCGCTCAATATCTCATCGCGCGACAGCACTCGAGTCTCGCCTCGCAACACTTCCTCTCCCGCCTGTACGATTTGAAGACTCACTCTTGGTTCTCCCTATCGAATACAAAATTCTTACTGGTCAAAACCGTCGGCAATCAGTCGATCTCTGCGGATCTCGTAGTATAAGGAATGCGCCCGTTGCTCGCGAACTGGAGCTTATCGATCGCCTGCTCATCGATCGCCTGGGAGTCGAATGCAGTATCTGAAAATGGTCGTCAATTGCGCTTTGTATTCTTCTCCTCTTTCCGCGGTTCGCCAAATTGATTCGGGGCAGCCGGTTTGCTAAGGTCGTCTCATGGCTGAGCGCGTCATATCCGAGGGTGTCATGGCTGAGCATTCCCCCGAGC
>JBAVUV010000419.1:0-1984 GCA_049696955.1 Candidatus Sulfotelmatobacter sp.
TGCCTCATGGGAAACAGTTTCCGCCGTCTGCTGCAAGACCGTCCTTCGTGGGAGGCAATCTGTCGCGATCCGGAGTTGATCCCAAACGCAATCGAGGAGGTGCTGCGGATCGAAAGCTCGGTGATCACCTGGCGTCGCATCACCAAAGAAGAGGTGGAGATCGGCGGGGTTCGAGTACCGGCGCAAGCGAAGCTATTGCTGCTTCTCGGCTCAGCCAATCGGGATCCATCGGTTTTTCCGGAGCCAGACCGATTCTACATTCGACGCGCCAATGCTCGCGAGCATCTGTCGTTCGGATTCGGTCCGCACGCATGCCTTGGCGCCCCGCTCGCACGATTACAGGTCCGGGTTGTCCTGGAGGAAGTCAGCCGGCGTCTGCCAGGCTTGCAGCTCGCGCCGAATACTCAGTTCGAGTACCCAAAGAACATCTCGCTGCGCGGACCAGCCGCGCTGCCAGTGACTTGGTAGAACGGGAGCGACTGGTCGGCTGGTATCGCCATCGAATCCCAAGACTAAAAGCAAAAACTATGCCTCTAACAAAACTCGATGCCGCCCCTGCCTTGGTTGTGATTGACTTGCAAAAAGGCATTATCGCTTTACCGACCGTTCACTCCATCGACGAGATCATCGCCCGTGCTGCGCAGCTCGCCCGTGCTTTCCGCGAGCGGAGTCTGCCGGTTGTTCTCGTGAATGTGAGAGGGGCGGCTCCGGGCCGCACTGATGCTGAAAGATTCAATCTTTCACGTCCCGACGATTGGTCCGATCTGGTTCCTGAATTGGAGCAGCAACCTGGCGACTACGTAGTCACGAAGGAGCGATGGGGCGCGATTTTGGGCACAACTCTGGATGATTACTTGCGTCAGCGCGGCGTGACCCAAGTCTTCTTGGCCGGCGTCTCGACGAGTGTAGGTGTGGAATCGACGGCACGAAGCGCCTACGATCTGGGCTATAACGTGGTTACGGTGGTGGATGCGATGACGGACCGGAATATCGACGCGCACCGTCATAGCGTCGAGAAGATTTTTCCCCGCCTCAGTGAGACGGCCACTACCGATAGCGTGCTGAAGCTGTTGAAGGATGCAGTGGCGCAGTGAGGCGTCCACAGTTTCCAAAGCGCCGAATGGCTTCGATCACCGAAACGCTGCTGCGTTCTGCTCCAGCCACCGGTCGAAAGAGATCGGCTTTCGCCCAAGAACGCGCTCAACGGTGTCGGTAACCTTTGCAAGGCGCCCTTCGCGCATCGCCCTAAAAACGGAGATGAGGGCCTCGACCATATGCACCGGCCGGTTCCTTGCGAGCAACTGGCGACGCTCTTCTTCGTCGGAGAGCGCTTCGAACCGGAGCGGCTTGCCTATCCGAGCGCCGATCTTCGCCACCATCTCGGGATAGCTGAGCAGCTCCGGGCCGGTGACTGGCAACGACTCTCCGATGTAGGCATGCGTCGTCAATGCCTTGGTGGCGACGGCGGCAATGTCATCGGAATGAATGACCGGGCTTTTGCCGTCGCCGGCGGAGGAACGAACAACCCCTTCGGACTTGATCGAGCTCGCCCACCACAGACAATTCTCCATAAACCCTGATGGCTGGACGAACGTGAACGGAACTCCGCTGGCGCGAATCGCGGCTTCGCCCAGCGCATGCCACACGCCCGTCCCAATGTTTTTTTGCGGTACGGCGATCGATGAGATCTTTACCAGATGCTTCACCGCCGCGGCCTTTGCCGCCTTCGCTGCCACTTCGTCTCGGGCTGCGAGGTCGTCGATCGAGCTAACCAGCAAGAAAGCATCGACCCCCGTCAGGGCTGCCGTCATCGTCGTCGCATCCGCGAAATCGCCGACGGAGATATCCACGCGATCGCCGTAGTGCGATCGTGCCTTCTCCGCATCGCGCACCAGAACCCACGGCCGATCACCGCGATCGAGAAGGCGTTTGACGACGAGCGAACCGATGTTTCCAGTCGCGCCCGTAATGAGATAGTTCATGG
>JBAVUV010000420.1:0-25112 GCA_049696955.1 Candidatus Sulfotelmatobacter sp.
TTACCCGCTCCCGCACGTTCTCCAGAATCTGCCCCAGGTTACGATCCTTTTGCCGCTTGATGAGGAGATCCAGCGAATTCAAAATCGGCAGCCCCGCCTTGAGCAGGGTTAGAAATTGCTGGTTGAACACCAGAAACGAACTCTGTTTCAGCTTGCGTCCGCGCCTCAGCGAGAGGCCCGAAAGCATTCCTTGCGGCTTCACCCAGTAGACGAGATAACCCTGCGAGGCAAAGCGGTCGCGCACTTCGGCCACGGAATATCCGTGCTCCACTTGCTGGTGCAGCCGGCCCCGCTCATCCGCGAGTTTTACAACAAATTCCGCCATTTACAGTCGTCTTTTTGCCTGCGCGGCAACCCTCTCGGCTCAGTCTAACATTCCTGCTTCCCATCTCCATCGCCGTTCGCTCCGGTTCCCCGAATTTCCGGTACCGCAAGTAACCCCAATCGGATCCAGTGCGAATCGGGAAAATTCAGGGCGCAGCCTCGCCCTCCACGATCTCTGTTCCCGGCGGCGGCCAGAACTCAAACTTCCCTGCCGAGATGGCTACATTCTCCTTTTGTTCGCTGAACCGGTATTCCGTCGCGGATCCGTCCACGTCGTCGATCACGATTCTCACGATTTGATGCTCCGGGTTGATCTCCACCTGAATCTCGCTCACCCGGTCAGCCAAAGCCTGCGGCACCCCTCGCAGCACAACATCCCCTGCCAGCAGCGGCGTCACATCCGGCGCCAGTGACAAACCCTGTAATTCCTTTTCCAGCCGGCTCTTACCCAGCAAAAACGCAAGTGGAGATCGAAGGTCATCCAGCTTCCGGGCGTCGGTCTTGTGTGCTTGCCGGTCGCCGGGAACGTAAAACCACGCATCTCTCCCGTCACTCACGAAGAGTTTGTCCCTTGGAGAACGGTACTCCCACCGCATCTTGCCAGGTTTTTTCGCCCCTCCTTTGGCCAGCCAAAGCGTCCCTGACTCCGTCCGCTCCATCCCTGACCCCTGATAAATCTCGGTAAACTGCGCCTCCAGAGTCCGCAGATGGTTGTAATGCTCATCCACCGCATGAGCGATCGTGTGGACATCATTGCCCACGGCGCCAGCTCTTAGCGCCAGGCCAAGCAGCAAAATTACGGCAGAAAATCTGACCATTACCGACATTCTATCGCCTCATCTTGAATCATCGATACTCAAGGATCCGTGGCGGGAGAGAAGTGAGCGTCGAAAAAAATTGCATTGGTTTGTTCCGAGGTTAGGCTATACACGAGCCAATCTGAAACAACTCAATCAACTCAATAGCAGCAAGCTGAAGCGATAGTTCATAAAATGGCTGCAACAGTTCGTCCGAAAAGTCACCATCGCCTTGATGCTCTGGCTTGATGCTCCACTCTTCTTCGTTTTCTGAACAGGAATGGCAAAATTTGCAACATGAGTGCGGACAACTTTTTAATATTCAATTCACCGTCGAGTAACCTGCTTATAATTCGCAATTCACCGTGGCGTCATCTGCTCGCGCTAACATCCTCTCCTCTCAAAGATAGCCGCATGCGCGTCGAGCAGTCGTAATTCTCGACGCCGGTTTCCGAACCGAACAATCTTTGATAGAGAGGAGTTCGCCCATGAGCAATACCAATCGGCGCACATTCATGCAGTTGATGGGACTAACCGCCGCATCGACCCTGACCACAATGAAGTCGAACATCGCCAAGGCACTCGACATCGCGGCAAATTACCGCACTGGAACGATCAAGCACGTGGAGCATGTCGTGATCCTGATGCAGGAGAATCGTCCGTTCGACCATCATTTCGGAACCCTTCGCGGTGTGGGCGGCTTCAACGACCCGCGCGCAATCAAGATCAATCTCCCACTGCAGAGCGGGACGGGCAGCGTTCAGGTTCCCGTATGGCTACAGCCCGCCGGCGCGGCCAATGTGGCGGCTGGATTTTCGGTTCCACCGGACTACGGCAATCTGGGTGGGCCGTCGGACGGGGTCGAAGTTGTCCCGCCATTCGGTGTCAATCCCAACGGCGGCAACCCCGGTCTCACCTATCTGCCGGGAACGAATCACAGTTGGCAGGCGACTCACGACTGCTGGGATCAGGGCCAGTACGACGGCTGGCCGTCCACGAATGGCCCGATGGTCATGTCGTACATGACGCGGGAAGATATTCCCTTCCACTACGCGTTGGCCGACGCCTTTACGGTCGGCGATGCCTATCACTGCTCGATTATGGGACCGACCAATCCGAATCGCACGTACCTGTGGTCGGGCTGCGTCGGCAACTTGAGCAACCTAGGACCCGGTGGCACCGACGGGCAGGGGGCTGGTCCGATGACCTACAACGGACTCAGCCTTAACAATGCGTATTGGACGTTTCCGACTTTCCCCGAAGTACTGCAGAAGGCCGGTGTGAGCTGGAAGATCTACCAGGACATCGCCGGGCGGCCCTTCGCGCCCGATTTCGGAGATGGCACTGGCAACTCCTTCGCAGGCAACTTTACTGACAATCCGGTGCTTTATTTCAACCAATACGCGACCTCAGCGCCTGGGTCCCCGCTGTTTGAGAATGCTGCTACGGGAACTGAAATCATAAACATTATTCCGCCCGAAGGGGCGCCGGAGCCGGCCTGGGCGGCCTGGGCCGAGCAGCTTTTTAATCAATTCCGCAGTGACGTGCATAGCGGAAAACTCCCGCAGGTTTCCTGGATTGTGGCGCCTGCCGGTTATACCGAACACGCGGATTGGCCGGTCGACTACGGTGCCTAGTATATCTCACAAATCTTCGAAATCCTGGTGTCGAATCCTGAGGTGTTCAGCAAGACCGTCTTCATCATCAACTACGACGAGGCCGACGAGAGTTTCGACCATGTCCTGCCGCCAACACCGCCGTCTACGCCAGCGTATGGGGCGTCTACGGTCAGCATCGAAAACGAGATTGTGACGGGGAACGGTGAGCCTCAGCCCTTCGAGAGCGGTCCGATCGGTCTCGGCCAGCGCGTTCCCTTCCTGGTGGTCTCGCCCTGGACCAAGGGAGGGTACGTCAATTCCCAAGTATTCGATCACACGTCGGTGATCCAGTTTATCGAAAAGCGCTTCGGAGTGACCGAGACTAATATCTCTCCGTGGCGGCGAGCAGTGGCTGGGGACTTGACTTCGATGTTCAACTTTGCCAACCCGAATGGACAAACCCATAGTCTGCCGAATACTCAGGCCTTCTTGCCCTCAGTGGGCGAACTCGCTGGAGGAAGCGTCGACACTTTCATTCCCTCTCTAGGCACCGTGGCCCTTGGCGTTCCGCCGCAGGAAAAAGGTGTCCGCCCCTCGCATACGTTGCCCTATGAGTTGCATGTTCACGCGGTGGTCAATGCTGCGACAAGTGCTGTAGTCCTGAAGTTCGGCAATAGGGGAGGTGCGGCCGCGGTGTTCCAGGTGCGCTCTGGCAATCCTGCGGATCTGGTGCGCACCTACACGGTGGAACCGGGCAAGCATCTGTCGGATACGTGGAACGTGGGTTCGTCCTATGATCTCTCGGTTTACGGCCCCAACGGTTTTGTGCGTTTCTTCAAGGGCAGCATCGGCTCCCGCGCGGCAGCTCTGGATGTTTCCGCCAAGTATGTCAACGACGGTGGTGGCTCAATCAAGTCGAGCATTACGAATCTCGGTGGCAGTCAGGCGGAAGTCAGCGTACTTGATGCTTACACGGGCAACGGAGTCATACGGCTTCTGCGCCCCGAGGCAACGTTTGAAGAAGAGCCGTCGCTGCAACGGTTCTACGGCTGGTATGACCTGATCGTGACGGTTGCCGGAGACAATACCTTCAATTACCGGCTGGCGGGTCACGTCGAAACCGGAAGGGACAGCTTCTCAGATCCAGCTCTTGGAGGTCTTGTAACCCTCAACGGCTGATGTGAAGTCAGTTCATGGCGGGAAGAACGCGAACCTCGACAACCTTTATTACGGCAGCAATCGCAACTTCACTTACGCGCGTGCCCGCGGCCGCGCGTAATGGTTCCCCACGCTTGCCTGCTAGACTGACGCGGTGCGCCGCCTGATTGTTAATGCCGACGATTTTGGCTTCACTGCGGGAGTCAATCGCGCCATCGTCGAGGCCCACACTCGTGGAATTGTGACTTCGACCACACTGATGGCGAGTGGCGCCGCCTTTAACGACGCCGTCCGGCTGGCCAAGGAAACTCCGCGGCTCGACGTCGGCTGCCACCTGGTACTTATCGATGGCGAACCAGTCCTGGATGCGGTTCAGCTGCACAGCATCACTTCCCGAAATTCTGGCACGGCTCGATTTCGTGATGGCTTGAAATCCTTTGCGGCACGCGCGCTGACAGGCCGCTTCGACCCAGCGGAGATTGAAGCCGAGACGAGTGCACAAATACGCAAGATCCAATCGGCCGGTATCGGCATTTCCCACGTGGATTCTCACAAGCACACTCACTTGTTTCCGGCGGTGCTGCGGCCGGTCCTGAGCGCTGCGCTGGCGTGTGGAGTGCGAGCCGTTCGCAATCCGTTTGGCCCGCGCAAACCGCTGACTTCGACGGAATTGTTGGCTAGGCCCAGTCTCTGGACTCGTTATGCTGAGATGCGGATTCTGGGCGCCCTTGCCGGCAAATTTCGTGACGCCGCCAAACGAAAAGGCATGATAACTCCCGATGGCACGCTCGGCGTCGTCGTCACTGGTGCTCTTGACGAGAGACTCTTCCGCGCCATTGCCGGCATCATTCCCGAGGGCACTTGGGAATTTGTTTGCCATCCGGGCTACAATGATGCGGATTTGCGGCAGGCCAACACCCGGCTACGGGAATCGCGAGAGACTGAGTTGCGCGTACTCACCATGCCTGAAGCCAGGCAGTTGTTGGAGGCCGAAGGTGTTGCCTTGATTTCGTACCGCGAACTCGTCTCAACCGAAAATGGATCTTGAGATTAGGTTCATAAATCCATACCCTGACCCAAGACTAGTCACTTTCGTAATCTCAGGAAGAATCCGGTAGGGCGTATCATCAGGTTAGATTCGGCTTAGAGACCTAAGCTGGGAGGCTTTTATCATGTCTGCCTCAGGGGCGGCTCCGCGCGCGACGCTGGACTTGCGTGTACGTGTGTGGGGCATGGGGGCTGATAACCATCCTTTTCACCAGAACGCGAACGCTCAAAATGTGAGCATCAACGGAGCCTGCATTTGTGGACTCGAACATGAATTGAAGGTAGGCGACGTCATCGGCGTGCAGTACGAAACCAAGAAAGCCCGCTGCAAGGTGATATGGGTGATGGAGGCCGGAGGCCTTAAAAAGGTTCAAGTAGGAGTTCAACTCGTGGCCGACCAGGAGTGCCCGTGGCTGGCGCAACTGCCGCCCGAGGTGCGTTCCAGCGCGCCGAATTACACACCCGACAATCGCAGGAAATTCCAGCGTCACAGGATATCGTTCCCCTTGGAGTTCCGCGATGAACGCGTGAATACTCCGATGCGGGTCAACGCCACTGACATCAGTGGTAATGGTTGTTATGTTGAGACAGTCATGCCCTTGCCGATTTCGACTGTACTGCGAGTGGAGTTTTGGATTGAGCAGGACCGTATCTCTGCCACCGCTACTGTCCGCACCCGCGATCCAGGAGTCGGGATGGGAATCGAATTCAGTGGTTTGCCGGAAGATTCCAAGAAGCGCTTCCAGGCTCATCTCGATAAGCAGGACCCCGGCCTCTCCGTGCAAGGACAAAAAGCCAGCGAATAGGCTGTCTTAATTCGCAGAAACCTTCCTGCGTAAACCCAGGTTCGCCGAGAATCTGCATCTTCTGCTACCCTCAACCATCGAATTACAGAATCTCTAAAGGGCGGTCCAGGCCGAATGAAGATTGGGATCACGTGTTATCCCACCTATGGCGGTAGTGGTGTGGTGGCGACAGAACTCGGTCTGGAACTGGCCCAGCGCGGTCACGAAATTCATTTCATCTCTTATGCCCAGCCGATCCGGTTGCGCGGCGAAGAGCCTAACATCCACTATCACGAAGTCGAGGTGTCCCGGTATCCGTTATTCGACTATCCGCCCTATGACCTGGCTCTAGCGACGCGCATGGCGGAAGTCTCGCAGCTCTACGATCTCGATCTGCTGCACGTTCACTACGCCATTCCACATTCCGTGAGCGCGTTGCTGGCGCGCCAGATGCTGGCCGATGGTCCGCGAGGACGCCGGCTGCCATTTGTCACAACGCTGCATGGCACCGACATCACGCTGGTCGGGCTGGACCGATCCTACTTGCCCATCACCCGTTACTCCATCAACCAAAGCAACGGGGTCACGGCCGTCTCCAACTATCTCCGCGATCGTACGATGCGCGTCTTTGATGTTGGTAAAGAGATTGAAGTCATCTACAACTCCGTGAATTGCGACGTTTATTGCCGGTGTGCGAACTCTTCCGAACGCCGCACCGAGTATGCACCCAATGGCGAACGTCTGCTGGTACACCTCTCCAATTTTCGCCCGGTAAAACGGGTCACAGATGTAATCGAGATTTTTGATCGGGTGCGAAAGAAAATTCCGTCGAGGCTCATGCTGATCGGCGACGGCCCCGACCGCTCAGTGGCAGAATGGCTGGCGGTACAAAAAGGAATTCACGAAGACGTGCTCTTTCTCGGCAAGCAGGATGAAGTGCAGGAAAAACTCGGTATCGCCGACATTCTTCTGATGCCAAGCGAGTTGGAATCGTTCGGCCTGGCCGCGCTTGAAGCGATGGCGTGTGAAGTGGTACCCATCGCGACTCGAACCGGCGGCGTGCCGGAAGTGATCGAACATGGGGTCAGCGGCTATCTTGCCGATGTTGGCGACGTGGATACAATGGCGCGTTACGCGATCGAACTGCTCAATGACGAGAGCGCGCTGCGCGCTATGGGCAAGGCGGCGCGCGCCGTGGCGCAAGCTCGTTTCTGTTCCAGCAGGATCGTCCCGCAATACGAAGCTTACTACCGGCGGGTGGTCGAACGTTCTTCGTAAAATCCTTCGGGGACCGCACCCGCCGTCTGCAGCAGTGGCAACCGAATTCGCACCAGCGTTCCTTTGCCTTCGTGGCTGTCAATCGTCATCCGCGCAGTATCACCGTACAGAACGTGCAGCCGTTCGGAGATATTAGCCATACCGATTCCCGCGCCTCGTATGCTTACAGAATCAGGTGACTGGCTGGCGGCCATGCCAACGCCATCGTCCTCCACTTCAATGACCAGACCGGAGCCGGAAAGGCGACTGCGCAGGTGGATGCTGCCGCCTTCCACCTTCGAGGCGAGTCCGTGCTTGATGGAATTCTCGACCAGCGGCTGCAACAACATACTGGGGACCATCACGTCGAGGGAGTCGGGCGCAAGTTCCTTCACTACGCGGAGTTTATCTTCTCCGAAACGGACAACCTCGATGTCGAGATAGTTGTCGATAAAGTCCACTTCCTCGCGCAAAGGCACGAAAGAATCCGCGCTATTGAGTAAGCGGCGCAAGATGGTGGCCAATTTTGAAATCAGTTCGCGTGCCGTGTCCGGATCGAAGCGCACTAAAGAAGAAATTGAATTCAAGGTGTTGAAGAGAAAATGAGGATTGATCTGGTTCTGCAGGGCTTCCATGCGCGCGTGTAAAAGTAGCCGCTCTTGTTCTTCGAGCTTGATCTGGATGCGCACGCTGTTGAAAATCTTGAGTTCGATACCGATAGCCGTTATGGAGGTCGCATAGATTGCCGCCCATATCCACCAGTTGTCGGGACTCTCCATGCTGAAGATAGAACGCGGAAAGTTGGCCGCGAGCTCCGTCTGCACGAGCCGCAGCCCCACGACCGTGGTGAAGAACATGACCTGCCAGTCGAAAAGCCGCGGACGCGGCAAGTTGCGCCGAATCAGACGAAAGATGCTCTGATCGATAAAGGGAGAGAACGACCAGATATCATCCTTGTCGGCAGCCAGGGTGCGCAGTTGGCCGGCGATAAAGCCGCACAGCACTCCGAATGGCATAGCCGCCCACTCGCCGTGCAGCATCGCGGGAACGCCCATCATAACCCCGCCGAGAGAGCCTGCCAGTCGTCCACCGATCACGCCCAGCAGGAGCGCGGTTTCAAAACTCAAATCTCCGGCGAGGAAACTCGTCGCGGTAAACCGGATCCAGACGCCGAGCGTGATGGGCAGTGCCATCCAAAGCACCAGGTAGACTTTCTGCTGGAATGTGCGCTCTTCACGAAACAACAGCGATTTGAATTCCTTCGAACGCACCAAACTGCTGGACACGGCTGCAGCCACGCCCAACTTCACCAGCAGATTGATCCAAATGAGCCGCGGTTCCATGGGAATCGGGCAAAGAAATGCCCGCGAGAAAACTGTAGCACGAGAGGGATCGGGGGATCGGGCGATCGGATGATCGGGTGTTTCGAAATCACCCGATGACCCGATCAACGATCACCCGATCTTGTGCGCCACTCGCAGATCGCTTCCTGTCATTTCTCTAGGCTCATCGAGGCCGAGGATGCCGAGCATGGTGGGCGAAATATCTCGCAATGATCCATTCGGCTTCAGCGTGAAGCGCTTGGCGTCTTCGGCGACCACGATAAAGGGCACAGGGTTCGTAGTGTGCGCCGTGTGCGGACCACCGGTCGCGGGATCAATCATCATTTCAGCATTGCCGTGATCCGCAGTGATGAGCATGGCTCCGCCCTTCGCGCGCACTGCGGATTCGATCCGGCCAAGGCAAGCGTCCACGGTCTCGACTGCTTTCACCGTGGGCTCAATTTTTCCTGAGTGTCCTACCATGTCCGCATTCGCGAAGTTGACGATGATTACTTCGAATGTACCGTCTTCAGTGGCTTTTATGACCGCGTCGGCAATACCAGCGGCACTCATCTCTGGTTTCAGATCGTAGGTTGCGACCTTGGGCGATTGCACCATCACGCGCTCTTCGCCGGGAAAAGGCTGCTCCACTCCGCCATTAAAGAAATATGTAACGTGGGCATACTTCTCGGTCTCGGCCACGCGCAGGTTGCGCATGTTAAGACCGCCCATTACGTTGGCCAGGATGTTCGCCATGGATTCCGGCGGAATGACGACGGGCAGGCTGAAATTTTTGTCGTATTGCGTCATGCAGACGTAGTGCAGATTTTTGGAAACGCGATCGCGGGGAATTGCAGCGTCCAGATCAGCCGCACCGGGAAGATCGCTGCCGCCTTTGGCATTCAATCCGCTGTTGCGAGCCAGAGCGCGCGTGATTTGCCGCACTCGATCGGCGCGGAAATTGAAACAGATGCAAGCATCGTCATCGCGAATCGTCGCCCGTGGCTGGCCGTTTTCATCTGTGCAGACAAATGGCACGACAAACTCGTCGGTCACATCCTTGTTGTAGGAGTCTTTCATCCCTTGCACGGGATCGGAGTACTTGCCGCCTTCCGCGTCGGCGAACACCATCGCGTTGTAAGCTTTGGCAATGCGCTCCCAACGGCGGTCGCGATCCATCGCATAGTAGCGCCCATTCACCGTCGCAATTTTGCCCGAGGTATACTCGCGCATTTTCTGCTGCAGTTGTTCCAGATAGCCAGCTCCGTTTGTGGGCAGGGTGTCGCGGCCGTCCATGAACGCATGGACGAAGACACGATCCACGCCGTTTTGCTTCGCCATCTTCAGCAACGCGTAAAGATGCGCTTGCTGTGAGTGCACGCCGCCGTCGGAGACCAGGCCGAATAGATGCAGTCTGCGTTCGCCGACTCGCGCATGTTTCATGGCGGCAAGCAGCACGGGATGCGAGAAGAATTCTCCGTTCTGGATCATCAGATCGATGCGAGTGATGTCCATGTGCACGATGCGCCCGGCGCCGATGTTGAGATGGCCCACCTCGCTGTTGCCCATTTGCCCTTCGGGAAGGCCGACAAATGGTCCGCTGGTGTGGATCAGCGTATTGGGGTATTCGCGAAGCAGGCGATCGTAAGTGGGCTTGCGCGCTAGCGCGATGGCGTTGGCTTTGGTTTCGGCGCGGTATCCCCAGCCGTCGAGGATGATGAGTACCAGTGGTTTAGGACGAGGCATAAATAATTTGGGATTGGTTCAACCGACAAATTTACACGATCGGAAGCCTTAGCGCACTCAGTCAAAGATCGTGAAAAAATAACGCGCTTCGAGTGTGGTTCACATTGTTGTTCTGTCGTTTATACTCGACCAGCGAGGGAATCATGCCTATAAGCGAATTGCTGTTACCCGAACTTGATGAAGAGATGAAGAAGACCCGCACCACGCTGGAGCGCGTCCCTGTCGACAAGAAAGAGTTTGCGCCTCATGCCAAGTCCATGCCGCTGGGCAAGCTGGCGCCTCACGTGGCGCAGTTGGCCGGCTTCGGGTTGACGATCCTGACCACGCCTGAGCTCGACTTTTCCAAGGGCAGCACTAAGCCGTTGCCGTTCGAATCGTCCGCTCAGCTGGTGCAGGCTTTTGATGAAGGTGCAGCCAAGGTGCGTGCCGCTCTGCAAGCCACTCCAGACAGCGCGTGGAAGGAAAACTGGAAGCTCAGCTTTCAGGGCAAGACGATTTTTGAAGGACAGCGATTTCTTGCTTACCGCGAAATGTTTCTGAATCACATGGTGCATCATCGCGCGCAGCTCGGCGTGTATCTGCGATTGAATGACAAGCCGGTGCCTGCGACTTATGGGCCGTCTGCAGACGACACATTGGGATTTTAAAACTGCGCTTGAAATGTTCTTAGAAGAGCGACTGCCGTGTAGACCGTTCAGAATCGGCAGATGACTTGAACGGGATATTGTCTGAACAAAGGTTGGCAGCCTATCCTTTATAATTCAGCGCCTTCAGTCCCAAGAACCTAGCACCGTCGCCTAATTCTTGTTCAATTCGCAACAGTTGGTTGTACTTGGCAACGCGGTCGGTGCGCGAGGCCGAGCCGGTCTTGATTTGGCCCGCGCCTGTGGCAACGGCTAGATCTGCGATGAAGGTGTCTTCCGTCTCGCCAGAGCGATGCGAGATCACTGACGTGTAACCATTTCTGCGGGCCAGGTCGATGGCATCCAAAGTTTCGCTGACGGTGCCGATCTGATTGACTTTGATCAGAATCGAATTGGCGACGCCTTTGTCGATTCCCTCTTGCAGAAATTGAACGTTTGTGACGAACAAGTCATCGCCGACGAGTTGAATCTTGCCCCCGAGTTCTTTGGTCAGATTCTGCCAGCCGTCCCAATCGTCTTCAGAGAGGCCATCTTCCAACGAAACGATGGGATAATCTTTGACCCATTTGGCCCAGAACCTCACCATGTCGTCGGAATTCTTCGCCGATTTATCCGACTTCTTGAAGACGTACTTGCCGTCTTGATAGAACTCGCTGGCGGCGGGATCGAGGGCGATGGCAATCTCTTCTCCGGGCTTGTAGCCAGCTTGCTGAATTGCCTCCAGCACAACTTCGATGGCTTCGACGTTCGACTTTACCGATGGCGCGAAGCCGCCTTCATCTCCGACCGCGGTGTTGTAACCGCGTTTTTTCAACACGCCTTTAAGCGTATGGAAGACTTCCACGCCCCAACGGAGCGCTTCCGAAAACGAAGGCGCGCCAACGGGCATCACCATGAACTCCTGAAAATCAACGTTGGGGTCGGCGTGGGCTCCGCCATTGAGGATGTTCATCATTGGTGTGGGCAAAGTGTTCGCGCCCGCACCGCCGAGATAGCGATAGAGCGGCAAGCCAAATTCGTTCGCAGAGGCACGGGCCGCCGCCATGGAGACCGCAAGGATTGCATTGGCGCCCAACCGGCCCTTGGTCTCCGTGCCATCCAGTTCGATCATTTTCTGGTCGAGGGCGCGCTGGTCGGCGGCATCCCAGTTGGCCAGTGCGTCCGCGATCTCGCCGTTCACGTTTTCCACTGCCTTGAGCACGCCTTTACCGAGAAAACGTGCGTCGTCCCCATCGCGAAGTTCCACGGCCTCGTGTTCGCCGGTGGATGCGCCGCTGGGAACGATGGCTCGGCCAATCGCCCCATCGACCAGTTGCACTTCCGCTTCTACCGTTGGATTGCCGCGCGAATCCAGAACCTCGCGCCCAATAATTGCACCGATATTCGTCATGCTGCGCTTACCATCCTTTTCTGGGTAAATGATTCTAGAATCGTCGTCTACCCGGACCGAGTGCCGAGGTCCGGACGAATTGAAACTCAGGCGGCGGCCGGTCAGATAGCCAACTCCCGCATAGTCTTTACTCATAATCGATTTTGAAACTCTTGATTATAGCGGATCGAACATCCCCCAAAATGCGACAGGACGCACCACTGCCTGACGAACGTTTACTCGGATTTGACCCGAATGACGCCAGCCCCTTATCTTCGCTGGTTCACAAGCAACTCCAGACGTTGTTCCGACCATCCGTCTAATCTAGAGTCGGTAGGAACAATTGGATATCTTAAGAAGTTGCAATATCCGTGGAGGAGCCATGAAGAAGTTGACAGTTCTGCCCTGCATCCTGGTTATGGCAGCGATGGCCGTCGCGCAAACCAGCTCACCGATACCGGCTGGTACAGCGCTAATGGTCAAGCTCGAAACAACCCTCGCCACTTTCAGCAACAAGCCCGGCGATCCTTTCCAGGGACGCTTGACCCAAGCTGTAGTGCTGGACGGTAAGACTGTGATCCCCGCCGGCGCCACGGTGGAAGGGCGGGTCACCAAAGTGGCCGAACCGCGCCGCATTTCCGGAAAGCCAACGATCGGCATTCACCCCGAAGTCTTGGTCTTGCCCGGGGGCGAGCGATTTTTCCTCGACGCCACGCTGGTCGACACCGACATTAAAGGGACGGACGTAAATCAGGAGGGCGAGTTCAAAGGATCCGGCCATGACCGTCGCGACGAAATGGAAGCTGGCGGCGGAACCGCCGGAGGCATGCTGATCGGCGGCCTGATCGGCGGTCCCCCGGGAGTGCTCATTGGCGGAGTCGTGGGCGCAGGTTCAACCGGCGCACACTGGTTGAGCAAGCATCATTCCGCAACGTTACCCGCAGGAACCACACTCACCGTGGAGCTGAACCGTCCGCTGACGATGACCTCGGCCGTGGCCAGTTCAGGACAATAGTTCAGGACAATAAAAGATATTTGGTTTCGAAAAACGCCGGAGGCGCGAGCTCCCGGCGTTTTTCATTGGATAAAACTTACGCGTCTATATTCCCAGTTCTGCTTCGCTCACCAACTGAAGTTCGATCCATCCTTCCATTGGTAGCGCATCCACGGGCAAGCGGTTGTGCCAAAGACTGAAGCGCAATTTGAGCCGAGTCGCAGGGGCAATGGCCGCTATCGCCGCCCTGGACTGGGTCACGGTTCCTTCGGCCGCTCCGCGCACCGAGGACGAGACAGGTTTCGCCGGCAGCCAACTCAAGGGCAACCGAAACTCAAAGTTGCGAAGCAGAGCGGCCTTGGCTCTTTCCTCAGCCGGCGGGCTCGAGACAGCGGTCAAGGATTCTTCCCGGCCCTCAACCTGCCACTCTGTCAGTTTACGGTCTCGCATCTTGGCGTCGAGCCGCAGAGCACGCCGCGGACGCGCTTCTTCGCTGGCCCACGATTCCAGATTCACCACCACATCCAGTTCTGTGTCCGGAACAGGACCTGCAAAGTCCAGTCGCCCGTAGACAAACCTGCTGTCGATTCCGGCATAGACGGAATCCAGCAGGAATTGTTTTCCATGCATCGCGCCGGCGCGCTGATCGGCGGTAAAAATGGCCGCTCCCATCCACTCGAAGTAGCGAACCTTGTCACCCGTAATGCGAGGATGAATATACGCGGTTTGCGGAGTGAACGCGGGACGCACTTCTCCACCCGTGATCGGCTGCGCCAAATAATCGGGCGGCGTCGCACCCAGGGCCTGATAAATGTTTGAAAGATGTTTGCGGTAAAGCTCGTCAAAGTCGCGATCGTTGGCCGAGTGGTGCTCGGGACCGTACCACCAGTTCCAGTCGCTGCCCTCGGCAATCATGATTTCTTCAAACGCTAATTTTCGTTGCGCTTCGCTGGCCCGAGCGGCATTCTGGGTGTAAAACTCGCGCGCATGGTGCAAGTAGTCCCATGCCCGATTGTCTTCGGGAGCGCCGATCCAGACATTAAAGTTCGCATTGATCCACGATCCCGGCACCAGAGACTTTAAAGGCGATACATCGCGATGACGTGAAATCGCCTCCGAAACCGTGACCGCCTCAAGCCCCCCCTCACGCTGCAGAGCATCATACAAACGGCGCAGAAATTCTCGCCCGGATTTCGGATAGTATTCCCAGGCATTCTCCCCATCGAGGATGACGGAGACTACAGCGTCGCGGCCTTGCGCGAGCACCGGTTGAGCGGCGTCTTTGATGTTACGCAGAAGATGGCGAGCGGCGTCTCCCGGGTCCATGCCGGAATAGACGAAGCCGATCAAGTCCGAAATCGTATGGTCTCGAAACACCATATGCATCTCGGTCGGACCATTCTCATAGCGGTGAATGTTGTAAAGCCGCTCTGCCAAGTGCGGGGGCAGCCGTCCGTTGCCATCGCGCTGGAAGAACACTCCGGTACTTCGGCCGAGAACACCTTCGTCGGTGGCCATCCATTTGACGCCGAGGTTGTGCGCGATCGCCAGCGTTTCTTCCGAGACGCTGCCTTCCGACGGCCAAACGCCCTGCGGCCGCACTCCGAATATTTGTTGATGAAGGTCAAGCGCGCGCACCAGTTGTTCGCGTGCGTCCTCCGGATGACGAAAACGATTCTGCGGCAAAGGGATACCCGGAGAGGAAACACCTCCGGCGTTGGTGTCGCAGACTAGAGGAAGAATCGGATGATAAAAAGGCGTCGCCGAAATCTCGACGGAGCCCTTCTTGGCTGCTTCGGCATAGGCCGGTAAAATCTTGGCCAGCAGTTCCCGCTCGCGAGCGATTACAAAACTTTGATCTTCGAGCGAATAGTTACGCTCCTTTTTGATGAGTGCGGCAACATCTTTCTCTTCCAGAAAGAATTCGTCGAACCATGCGATCTGTGAAAGCACCTGCAGGTCGGTGAAGTCCCGCGGCTGAAAATATTTTTCCGCCTTTTCGGCCGAAAACCCATGCTCCCGAAACCGCTCCCAAAGCTCGCGGTAGCGCGGATACCGTCCAATCACGTTCGTTGGATTAGCCTGAAACAAATATTGCAGAGCAAAGATCCGCTCGTGCAAGGTTAGATCACTGCCCGGCTTGGCTGCGACCCTAAGGAAGGGATCCTGGGCGGTTCCAGCAACATAATCCTGAATCTGCATAATCAGCGAGGGCACCAGATTGAAGTTCTGGTGAACTTCAGGAAATTCATCCAGCAGTTTGACCATGCCGTAATAGTCTTTGAGGGCGTGCAGCCGCACCCAGGGCAGGCGATATTCGCCCGTCACCAAATCCTTATAAAAAGGCTGGTGCTGGTGCCAGAGGAGGATCAGACGCAGGGCGGGCATGGAGGAAAAGTCAGTCTAGCACGGCGATCCGGCTGAGTCCCTGGCACTTGAATAAGTGTTAGCTGACAAGTCGCAAGACGACCTCGAACGTTTCAATCGCGCGGCATACATCGGTCTCCCTATATGGTGATTGCTATCTTCCGGTACACTAAGAACTCGGAAAAATGGCAGAAATACTCACTTCCGCGGCTTCTGACCACCCCACTCTGCTCTCGGATCAGGATCTCTACCTGTTCAATGAAGGCAGCAATTACCGGATGTATGAGACCATGGGCGCTCATCTGGTCACCCAGAAGGGTCAAGCCGGAACCATGTTCAGCGTGTGGGCTCCGAATGCGCGGCTGGTTTCAGTAATTGGCAGTTTCAACTCCTGGGGTGAGCGAAGTAACCTGCTTGAGCGCCGCGGCGATTCCGGCATCTGGGAAGGATTTGTTCCCGGAGTAAACAAAGGTTCTCTTTACAAGTTCCACATCGAATCAAACCGCCATAGCTATCACGTCGACAAGGCTGATCCGCTGGGCCTATTGCACGAAAAACCTCCACGCACTGCTTCCGTGGTGTGGGATCTCGACTACCAATGGGGCGATCGCGACTGGATGGAAAAGCGTGAAGCCCGCAACTCTTTGCGTGCTCCGCAAGCGGTTTATGAAGTCCATCTTGGATCATGGATGCGGGTTCCAGAAGAACACAATCGGCCGCTGACTTATCGCGAAACCGCGCCGCGTCTCGCCGAATATGTCGGCCGCATGGGCTTCACGCACGTTGAATTCCTTCCGGTGATGGAGCATCCGTTCTACGGTTCCTGGGGATATCAGACCACAGGGTATTTCGCGCCGACTTCGCGCTATGGCACGCCACAGGATTTCATGTACCTGGTGGACTACCTGCACCAGCACGGCATCGCCGTGATCCTTGACTGGGTGCCTTCGCACTTCCCTTCCGATGCTCACGGCCTGGCATATTTCGATGGCACGCATCTCTACGAGCACGCCGATTCGCGACAAGGTTTCCATCCCGACTGGAAGACGCACATCTTCAATTATGGCCGCACCGAGGTGCGCAGCTTTCTGATGTCGAGCGCGATGTTCTGGCTCGACAAATACCACATCGACGGTCTGCGCGTGGACGCCGTAGCTTCCATGCTCTACCTGGATTATTCGCGCAAACAGGGCGAGTGGATTCCCAACAAATTCGGAGGTCGCGAGAATCTGGAAGCCATCGACTTTCTGCGGCGCTTCAATCAGGAAGCCTACAAAGAGCATCCCGCAATTCAGACCACGGCGGAAGAATCCACTTCATGGCCCATGGTGTCGCGGCCGGTCTATCTCGGCGGCCTGGGCTTCGGCATGAAATGGGACATGGGATGGATGCACGACACGCTTGAATATTTCAAACAGGATCCCATTCACCGCAAATATCATCACAGCAAACTTACCTTCCGCATGCTCTATTCGTTTCAGGAGAATTTTGTGCTGCCGCTGTCGCACGATGAAGTCGTACACGGCAAGGGATCGCTGATCGGAAAGATGCCCGGCGACGAAAAGCAGCGCTTTGCCAATCTGCGGCTGCTATTTGGATATATGTACGCCCAGCCTGGCAAGAAGCTTATGTTCATGGGGGACGAGTTCGGTCAGGTTCGCGAGTGGGCGCATGACACTAGCCTCGAGTGGCACGTGCTTCAGTATCCGGTCCATAGTGGCTTGCAGGAATGGGTAAGTCAGTTGAACCGGTTGTACCGCGCAGAACCCGCGCTGCACGTGCTCGATAACAGCGCGGCCGGGTTCGAGTGGGTAGATTGCAACGACAACCTCACCAGCACAATCTCGCTTCTGCGCAAGAGCGAAAATGCACAGGACACGGTTCTTATCGTTTGCAATTTCACGCCAATCACGCGCGTCGGCTATCGAATAGGCGTGCCGCATGGCGGCTACTGGCGTGAACTGCTAAACAGCGATGCTTCGGAATACGGCGGCACGGGAGTAGGCAATCTCGGCGGCGTGCAGGCCGAAGAGGAACCCGCTCACGGACGCCCTTATTCTCTAAAGCTCACTCTGCCGCCGCTGGCCGCGTTGTTCCTGAAGGCCGGGTAGGAAGTTCCTATTCCCTCATGCGCGAAAAGCCGCATGCTAGACTGCGATTAGAAGCGTCCCGATGCGGATTCTTACCCGCTACATTCTTCGCGAAGTAAGTTCGCACGCCCTGATCGGCGCGGGCATCTTCACCTTCGTTCTGTTCACGCGCGATCTGGGGCGCATCCTCGAACTTGTGGTCCGCGCCAGCGCGCCGCTTCCCAGCGTTGCCGAAATTTTCTTTTACACCGTGCCTCTCGCGCTCACCTATACCATCCCGATGAGCGTGCTAGTGGGCATCCTGATTGGACTGAGCCGGCTTGCCGCCGATAGCGAGATCACCGCCATGCGAGCGAGCGGCATGGGGGTGTGGAATTTTGGTCGTATTCTGGCAATTTTTGTGGTGGGCGCGTGGGCGCTGGCGCTGTTCAACGGGCTTTATCTGGCGCCGTGGTCGCTGGCTTCACTCGGACATCTTGAGGATCAACTGAAAGGCTCGCAGGTTTCTTTTGAAGTGCAACCCCGAGTTTTCTATGAAGGCTTTCCCAAAATCGTCCTCTATGTTCAAGACGTGCATACGGCGCAAGGCGCCGCGGTATGGAAAGGCGTTTTTCTCGCCGACATTTCCGATCCTGCCAATCCCCGGATTACGCTGGCGCACGAAGGCATTCTTGTGCCCGAGGGGCAGGACCGCCTGCACCTGCACCTGATTGATGGCGCTACGCACGAAACCGATCCGAAGCTCGCCGATCACTACCAGATATCAACTTTCCAGCAGACCGATATTCCCATCGAACTTCCCTCCGCCGAAAATAAAGCAGACGAACAGATTCCGGTTGGCCTCGTCAGCACTTCGGCGTTGCGCGATTATGCGCGGCGAGTCGATCCGGTCTCCGCGCGCTGGTACCTCATTGAATTTCATCGCCGCTTCGCCTTGCCAACCGCCTGCCTGGTGCTGGCGATGGTAGGGATTCCTCTTGGACTTTCATCAAAGAAAAGCGGCAAGTCTGGCGGCTTTGTCCTCACCATCGCGCTGGTCTTTGTTTACTACTTCGTCTCGCTGATCGGAGTGTCGCTGGCGCGGCAAGGCAAGGTCGGGCCAATGTTCGGAGCGTGGCTGGCGAATCTCGCATTTTTCGCTGCGGGAGCAATCCTTTTGTGGCAGGCGGAGCGCCGGCCCATTGCGCTTTCGGCGATCCGGTTTTGGGGCAAACGCGACAAGCCCCATACTAACGGTCACGTGCCCGCATTCCGGTTGGGACGCAGAGACAGCGCCAACGCTTTCGAGCGCGCCTCCACTCGGCGGCGCGTCTTCAGCGTCAGCTTCCCCACGCTGATCGATGATTATGTGCTGCGCGATTTTTTTGTTTATCTGGGAATGATTCTCTCTTCATTCCTGGTCCTGCTGCTGGTGTTCACGTTATTCGAGTTGCTCGGCGATATTCTGCGCAATCAGACACCTTTCACCGTGGTCGCGGAATATCTGCTCAACGTTGCACCGTACCTGCTCTATAGCGTGGCTCCGTTGATCATGCTGCTGGCCGTGCTTATCACCTTCGGCTTGATGAACCGGTCCAACGAAATTACCGCGATCAAAGCCACCGGAACCAGCATCTACCGCATCGTCGCGCCCGTCATCGTTGCGGCGGCAGTGCTCGCGGCGGGATTATTTTTCGCCGACCAGTTCTACTTGCCTCACACCAACAAGCGCCAAGAGGCGCTTCATAACCAGATCAAGGGGAAACCGGCGCAAACTTACCTTCGTCCCGACCGCAAGTGGATCTTTGGCCAGCACAATGACATTTACTACTACCAGTTTTTCGATCCCGACCATGATCAGTTCGCCAACGTCACCGTCTTTCAAATCGATCCTGCGAGCTTCGCTATTTCGGAGCGCATACACGCTGACCGCGCCCACTGGGCCGATAGTATGAACCGCTGGATCTTCGAACAAGGCTGGGAACGCTCGCTGCACGGTTCTGCCATCGCCGGCTACCGCACGTTTGAGGTCTCTACCTTCCCGGAACTGAGCGAGTCTCCTCCCTATTTCAAGAAGGAAGTGAAGCAGTATTCTGAAATGAACTACGAGGAGTTGCGGCGCTATATCCGCGATCTGCAGCAAAGCGGCTTCGATGTGGTGCGCCTGCGCGTGCAACTGAATAAAAAACTGTCATTCCCGTTGATCACACTGATTATGGCCGTGCTGGCCGTTCCGTTTTCTCTTTCGGCAGCGAAGAAAGGGGCCATCACTGGCGTGGCCGTCGCGGTGGGCATCGCCGTGGTCTATACCGTTGTGTCGCGGTTGTTCGAGGCTATGGGCGATCTCAGCCAGCTTCCGCCGGCTTTGGCGGCCTGGTCGCCGGATCTGATCTTCGCTTTGGTTGGCAGCTACCTGATTCTAAAGATTCCTACCTGATCACCGCGCGCGCCTGGCCGCAGTGCCGTCCTGTTCCGCATTACTTCACCGCTATTCCCCAGGGAAAGTTATCGGTCTCGACCGGAGTTTCCGGCGTCAACCCGCCACTCGAGGGAGTGATGGCATACTGCGAAAGGTTCGCCTGGTTGAGATTGGTCACAAACAACCAGCTATCGTCGCTGCGGATAGCCATCGACGTGGGATACGAATTCGTGGCGATCGTTGCCGGACTCAGTGGCGCGAGGCTACCCGTAGTTGTGCTGATCCGGTATGCCGATATTTCATTCTGACCCGTGTTCAAAACGTAGAGGAAATTGGCCAGCGCATCTTCTAGCAACGGGCCGGGAGCGATACCGGTGATAAACGGAGAACCTATAACCGGAAGCAGGCTGAAATCGGCCTTGGCACATTTCGGCAGTGAAACGACATTGCAGATCGTATAAGCGCTGACGCTATTATCCCGCTGGTTTGATACGTAGGCAAAGCGGTTGCAAGGATCAACCGTTACTCCCGAGGGTGTGGTGCCCGTCGGAACTGACGGCGCCGCTGACGCGGTTGGCACCACCTGCAAGGCGCCGGACGAAGATACCGAGTAGTTGATAAGCTTGTAATTCAGCGAATCGGTCACGTAGAGGTTTTCCGTGGTAGGAGGCACGCTCCCAGAACAAAACGAATATGCCACCGGGTAAACCGTCGGAGTTATGGCAAGCGCGGAAGGATTCGGAGTGGTACCGCCGGGTTCCGCCGGGAGGACAAAGGGTGATCCAGCAACCTCGCTGAGAGTGCCGCCGCTGCCGACCGACAGAACTGAGATAGCGCCCGGCAGTGTACCTGTTGCAGCATCGGCCACGAATAGGAATTTTCCGGCAGAATCGATGACCATCGCCACTGGAGCCGCTGGTACAGCTCCCACATCGTTCAACCCCGTCGTCTTTATGGGCCCTAGCTTACCGTCGGATGCTACGGAAAAAGCTTCGATGCCAGTCACACTGGCATTCACGTTCGTGCTTTGCGTGACAATGACGTACGCATAATCACCTGCCGGGTCGAGAACGACGGCGGTCGGTTGCCCAGCGGTTGGAGGTCCCTCCGAGTTGAATATCCACGTAATATGGCCGTTCCCCAGATCAAGGCTGAAGGTATCCATCACGGCGTTGCCCTGCGTGGACACCACCACCAATCCGTTGTTGGTATTCGAGTATTTGCTGCTGCACGCCACCAACGCTGCGACCGAAATCAACGTCACAACTCCCAAAATCCAGGTAAACCTTGTCCGCATTCTTCTGGTTATCTCCTCTGAACGTGCTGCCGCGCTCCCCGGCTGCCTGGCCGGGCGGAGCGCTTTGCAAAGGCGTGGATTGCCATCCATTTATGTATCAGGAATGCGCGGGAAGAGCAAACCCCCTCACGCCTCATTGGAACCGAAGAAGTGGCCGAGAGTTGCCTCAGGGACTGTTTAGCCGCCAGCCCGTGGTCCGTGATTGAACGTTAGTCTTTAATGTTCGGCTAAGCTTCTTGGGCCGCAGGAATCGGTTGGGGAGAAATCGCGGCCCCGCTGCTCGGTGACAGAGGCAGATGAATTTCTACCAGCAATCCGCCTTCTGCACGATTGAAAGCCGCAACGCGTCCGCCGTGAAAACGCACCGCCCTCTCGGTGATGGCTAAGCCCAATCCAACTCCCCCGGTTTGGCGACCGCGATCATCGTCCAGGCGGTAAAACGGTTGAAACAGTTTTTCCAGCGCATCTGGCGGAACTCCCGATCCGCAATCGGTGACGCTCACGACCGCTTCCGCACCTTTGGAGGATTCGGACTTCTCCAGATGAATCTCGACCGTTGTCCCCTCGCGAGTGTAACGTATGGCATTCCGCACCACATTCTCTATGGCACTGTGTAACAAAGATGCCTGCCCATGGACTTCCCAAACCCCTGGGGGGATGTCGCTATGTACATGACAATGTCGCGCCTGCGCTTCGAACTCGGCATCTTCCGCCACGTTCAACACGACTTCATCTAAAAGAACTGGGGTGGGTGGAACGTGCTGTTCGCCATCTTCCAGGCGCGCGAGCGTGAGCAGGCGGCCAATCAGTTCGTTGAGGCGGCTGGCTTCCAGCTCGATGCGCTCCAGCATGGTGGCGCTCTCCGGTCCGGAGCGCTGCCGTGCCAGTCCGAGCGCAACATTCAAGCGCGCCAGCGGAGAACGCAACTCATGCGAAATGTCATTCAGCAAGCGGGACTGCGCCTTCACCAGAGTTTCCAGCCGGCTGGCCATGGTATCGAAATCCCGCACCAGGCCTGCAATCTCGTCATGGCGGCGGCTCTTGGGATTTCCCGCTCGCGCCGTGAGGTCTCCGGCTGCGAGCTGCTGGGTGGCGGCGCGTAAGCGAGCCACCGGCTTGGTCATATACCAGGCCAGAAAATAACAAACCAATCCCGAAGACAGTACTGCAATGATCAATCCCGGAACCGGCATACCGCGTGGTCCGAAAAACACGCGTGGACCGGGCGGCAGCCCCATCACCAGCGTGTAGCGATGTTTTCCATCAGAGGAGGCACGCGAATCGCGCTGTACGGGAGGCGGCGGAAAAACAATTCCGTCACGAGGCGAGCGTGCTCCACCCGCGGCGATGCGTATTGCCCAATCGGGCGCGCCGCGATGCGAAACTTCTTCCCCATTCTCGTCGAACAGATAAGCGCGCACATGCTGGGTCGCATCAAGATTATCCAGATATTGCCGGAGTTGCGTACTCCCGCCTTCTTCATAGGCGTTCACCGCATCGTTCATCGCGGTGGTGCGCAGCGCTTCCCAAGTGGCGCTACGCGGGCGAAACGCCAGCGTGACCAGGATAGCCAGCACGATGAACAATGCCTGCGCCACCCAGAACGATAGAAAAATTTTGAGGAAGAGCTTCATGACGAGGTTTTTACTTTTGCCTTTTCCCCAACGTTTTCACGCGGGCGGGCAAAAATGTAGCCCACGCCTCGAATCGTTTTGATGTGCTCGTCGTTATCGGTATCTCCAAGCTTCTTGCGAACTTTGCTGACGTGCATATCAATGCTGCGATCAAAGGGAGAGAACTTGCGGCTGAGCACAGCATTGACCAGACGTTCGCGTGGAACCACGCGCCCGGCTTCGCGCAGCAATACTTCCAACAAATTGAATTCCACCGAGGTTAGTTCCACGGGCTGGCCGTCGCGGCTCACGCTGCGGGTAGCAGGGTCGAGCTCAATCTCGCCTACGCGCACGATGTCAGGAGCAGACGGAGAAGACTTATCTCCTCGAGTGCGGCGTAGGACCGCTCGAATACGCGCTACCAGTTCGCGAGGGTTAAAGGGCTTAGGCAGATAATCGTCAGCCCCGATCTCGAGACCGACAATGCGGTCTACATCTTCTCCCCGCGCGGTGAGCAGCAGCACGGGCAAGCGCGAAGTCGCTCGAATACGGCGTAGCACTTCGAAACCATTGATACCGGGGAGCATGACATCCAGCACCACCAGCAGGTAGCCACCGCCGCTGGCCCGCTGCAGTCCGCTCTCACCATCGTGCGCGGCTTCTACGGTGAAGCCTTCCGCCTGCAGGTATTCGCCCACCAGGGTGCACAGTTCAACGTCATCGTCGATTACCAGAATGCGTTCCATGTTTCCGGTTCTCATTGTGCACCATGCAACTTGCGGTTCCGGTAAAGAATTGTCAAAAGTCGGAAATTTGCCAATGACAAAACTTTACTCGCCTTTACTCACGTTTTACTACTTTTTCGCCGCAATCGTGTTCCTATGATTGTACGCAAAAGCGCCGCGTTCCTGAAAGAAGTCCTGGCAGGGCCGGTTTGAAGGAAGGATGCATATGAAATCGATTGGTCCTCGCTTTATGGTTGCAGCTCTGGCTGTTCTGTTGGGCAGTGCAGTCGCAAGATCGCAAACCGCTGATACGACTCAGACCACTCCGCCGACGCACGCTGGAATGCACGGCCCGCTCGGCATGGACGGCCACATGATCCAGTTTTATGCCAAGTATCTGGGAGTGACCGACGAACAGAAGACCCAGATGAAGGCTGCTCTGCAAAAAGAACGGCCCACGGTTCAGCCGTTGATGCAGCAGCTTCACCAGATGGACCAGCAGCTCAAGCAATATGAGGAAGGCACCTATGATGCAGCCAAGGTGCAGGCTTTGGTTTCGCAGCAGGCGCAGACTCTGGTTCAGCTGAAGGTGGAACAGACCCGGATTCACAACGAACTGTATCAAATGCTGACGTCCGATCAGCAGAGCAAGCTGAAAGAGTTTGAAGCCAATCGGGCGACGCGCATGCAGCAACGTATGCAGAACGCTCCGCCGGCTTCGCAGGACTGAGCGTCGAGTTGATAGTCTGCTGGATCGGATTCACGGGCAGAGTCAGATTGCTCCCGATCATGCTTTTCTCTCACTCAGGCCAAGGGAACTATTTATGGATAAGGTTCAAGGTTTTATCTTAGAGCTTGGTTGGATATTTTTCATCGCCTGGGGGACGGTTCTTGCGGCGGTCAGCTTAATCGCTTTTTGGCGAGATTTATTCCCGTCCACTTCGCGGCCGCGCTACGAACCCGAACCTCTCCCCGTTCAAGGCGACTGAAGCGCCTCTGCAAATCAGGACTTGATCGACAGCGCTTGATCTCTTCCTGTCTCGCGCTTCCCTGCGAAACTGAACCCTGCCTGTTAAAATTTCATCTACATCAACCACATGATTCCTCGAAGCATGCGCCCGCTGCTGCCCTATCTCAAGCGTTATCGCTGGGGCTTTGTGTTTGGCGCATTTTGCGTGGTGATGAGCAATGGCGCGTGGGCCGGCCTTCCCCGAGTGATTGGCAAAGCCGCTCAGAGCCTGGAGGGTGGCGTCACCTCGCACAAGTTGCTGGTCTTTACGGCGCAAGTATTGGCGCTGGCGGCGGTGCGAGGCGTTTTCCTGTTCCTGACACGCTGGGTTGTGATTGGCATCTCGCGCGACATTGAGTTCGATCTGCGCAACGATCTATTCGCCCATCTGGAAACTCTTTCCTACTCGTACTACCAGCGCACGCGCACCGGCGACATTATGGCCAGAGTCACTAACGATCTAAACGCTGTGCGGATGCTGATGGGGCCCGCGATCATGTATTCAGCGAACACGTTCGTGTTCACCGCCGTTGCCCTCTGGTTCATGGTTCACAGCAGTCCCCGGCTGACGC
>JBAVUV010000421.1:0-4889 GCA_049696955.1 Candidatus Sulfotelmatobacter sp.
ACGAACTCCTGCATTTGCGTTTGCCGGGCAACGGCGTCAGGAGCGCGAAGTATGGATGATGGATGCACGGTCGCGAGAACTTTAGGAGCCAGTGGGGATTCAATTAGCTCGCCGCGCTGACGAGTTACGCTGAATTCCCTGCCTAACAGGGATTGCGCGGCGGTCGCACCCAAACAGACAAGAATCTCCGGCCTTACGGTTTGCAGTTCAGCATCAAGCCAGGGACGGCAAGCCTGGATTTCAGAAGAGCGTGGCTTCTTGTGAATGCGCCGTTTGCCGCGTTGCGCAGCAGCCCATTTGAAATGCTTTACAACGTTCGTGACGTAAACTTCTGCGCGGTCGATGCCAGCCTGTTGCAGTGCTTCGTCCAGAATTTTTCCTGCAGGCCCGACGAAAGGATGTCCTGCCAAATCTTCCTGATCTCCCGGCTGTTCGCCGACCAGAAACAACTTGGCTCGCGGCGGACCCTCCCCGAAAACCGTCTGCGTGGCATTCTTCCAGAGATCGCAGGCTTTACAATCCCGGGCCGCACGGCGCAGGGCGGCGAGCGAGCGTGGCACAGATTTCGACAGCGGGATGTTTGCCGGTCGGGAGCGTACGGCTGGTAAGTGTAACTTGAGTGAACTTTTCATCCGGACACACTTGCCGTGACTGGATTCGGTATTTCTATACCGTATTTCTACACCGTATTTCTATAAACCGTTTTTATTGACCATAGACCGGAAGTGCGGCCCCTGGCATACGGGAGCGACTGTAATGTGCTGGATGAATTTCCCGGTCAGGCTGCGCTCTTTCCGCGCCAGTGCATCTCAACGCTTGAATTTTTATTCGGGAGGTCTCATGGAAAAATCCAAGAAGAAGCGTTGGGTGTCAAGAGTGACCACGGACTCTACGCACCCTCCCCCGAAGCTGTTCACGCAAAAGGCCGCCAGGATAGCGCGAAGTCTGGCGTCGAAGAAAGTTTCGCCGAAGGGTCCGGCCTCCGGCATGAGGATGCTCACTTACTTCATCAATCGAGCGGGGCGTGGATTGAGCGCCGCGCGCAAGGCCGAGCTGGAGAAAGCCAAGGCGCTGCTGTCAAAACGCATCGAGCGGGATAAAAAGTCGGCGGAGCGAACGGCGGCGTGATGTGAATTAAATGGGCCAAGGCCCGATAACGACGATTCGACCATTGGTTTGCGATCGGCCGAGGCTGACAAGGTGCGTAAGAATGCGGGGAGCCTGCGATCGACTCCCCGCTAGTGCACCCGTGAACTAATTAGGCGGCTTTCCGAGACTTCCGCTTGTCCCGAGGTTGGTCTTCTTCCTCAGTCTCGGAATCACCCTGCTGAGCCTGGACGTTGATCTCTTTCGCTAGTTCCGTGAGCTTCTCGTCAGTCTCCTTCTCTTCTTCCAGGGTTTCTTTGAGAAGAGACGACTGCTCGGACTCGCCGAGCAATTCAGCGTAAGCGATCACCGAACCATACCCGGCGATTTCATAGTGCTCGACACGCTGCGCGGCGGAGATGAGAGCGGCATCCATCATGGCGTCTTCGAAATCTTCGCCTATGGTTTCCGCTCCCTCTTTGATCAGGCCTTCCATCCCTAAACATTTCTTGCCTGTGGCTTTTTCTCCCAGCTGTTCGAATATCTGTTGCAGGCGCTCGACGTGGCCGCGGGTTTGCTCCAGGTGCTCCTCGAAGCCCTGGCGCAATTCATCCGACGATGCCGCCTTTGCCATCTTCGGCAAAGCTTTGGTCAATTGATTTTCGGCACTGAATAAATCTTTCAGCTCTTCGACATACAACTCTTTCAGAGAATTTCTGCTCATGTTTCCCCTCGTATTTAGAATTTGCCCGAAACTGCGGCTCATTTATGTTGCGTTAGTTGCAGAAGGCCGCCGGGCGGATGGTTGAGATCGGCAGCGGCAGTGTAATTTTCAGGATGTCGTGCAAAATAAATTTGCCGCCTGCTCGCGAGCTTGCGGGCTGGATTATGCTGCAGCCTTTTCATTGAACTTGATCAGGACCTTGGTATATCCATCGATGCGTTTATCGAACTTATCGTAGGCATCGGGAGCGTCATCGATGTGGATGCGATGACTGACGATCTGGCTCGAGTTCGCACAGTCGAAACGTTTGATCAGGGCATTTCGTTCGTTCACGCATACAGCAAACCCTGTATGGCGGCGAAGTGTAAGCCCCTGCAATTATTACCGCACCTCGTGCGGCTCTCGTCTTCCAAAGGGAAAATGCAAGATCGCGTTCCGACAATCCTCTGTATAGACGACGACTCCGAGACGCTGGCCCTGCGCCAGCATTTCCTGCAAAGCTCAGGATATTCAGTAGTCACCGCATCCTCTGGGGTGGAGGGTTTGCGAGCCTTGTCTGAGAGCCGAGGAATTGACCTGGTACTTCTCGATTACATGATGCCGGGGATGGACGGCGACGAGGTCGTTCAAAGACTCAAGAAACAGCATCCGCGCCTGCCAGTCATCGTCGTCTCTGCCGTGGCCCAACTCCCCCAAGGGTTGTTAACCGTAATCGATGGCTATGTGCAAAAAGGTCAGGACCCTGATGTTCTTCTGGGCACCGTGTTGAAGATTCTGACATCGCGCAGCGGAGAGGGCGCACCAATGGAGAGCTCGAATCTTGGTCGTAAGACCGTGCTTTGTGCCGAAGATGATGAAGAGCAACTGACCTCGCGAAAAATGGTATTTGAATCCGCAGGTTTTGACGTGCTGCTGGCGCGTTCTGGAGCGGAAGCTTTGCAATTGTTCCAGGCTCATTCTGTGGACGCGGTGGTGCTGGATTACTGGATGCCGCGCATGAAGGGACTATCGGTAGCACGCGAGATGAAGCAGTTGAGGCCGAACATACCAATTCTGGTCCTGTCAGGATTCTCTTCGCTGCCGGATGAAACGATTGGCATTGTCGATACATGGTTACAAAAGCGGGATGTGGAACCAGGCGAACTGTTGGCCGAAGTGAACAGACTGATGGAAAAGAACGCGACGGGTTGATTTTCTCGTTGGGAATCGACGAGTAGTTGCAGTGGCAGTTGAGTTTGAACGCTCTCGCACATGCAAACAAAAATCAGCCGATGCGCACCCGCAGGAGTATGGAGAATATTGCCATTTGTCGTGGCTCTATTTTTTCTACCGTCGGCGAGCTTCGCGGGGAGCGCCCAGCCAGATCAATCCGGAAATCCTCTGAAGCACTTGAGCCTGGCTGAACTTGGCAGCGTCGAGGTGACGACAGCTTCCAAGGAGCCTGAGGAAGTATGGAAGACTACCGCGGCTGTCTATGTCATAACTCATGATGATATTGAGCGCTCGGGAGCAACCAGCATACCGGAGGCCTTGCGGCTGGCTCCCGGCGTGGAAGTGGCGAGAATCGACAGCAGCAAGTGGTCCATCGGCATTCGCGGCTTCGGCAGCCGGCTTTGCCGGGACGTGCTGGTGCTGATTGACGGACGAACCGTCTACACGACGCTGATTGCAGGCACCTATTGGGAAGTTCAGGATTATGTACTGGAAGATATCGACCGCATCGAAGTCATCCGGGGGCCGGGGGGCACGATCTGGGGGCCGAACGCAGTCAACGGCGTTATCAATATTATTACCAGGAACAGTAAAGACACCCACGGCGAGTACGTGAGCGTTGGGGGCGGGAACATAGAAGAGGGCTTTTTCAACGCGCGCTATGGCGGCGGCGACGGAAAGACTCTCGACTATCGGATGTACGCCAAGGGCTTCAACCGCGGACCCGAGTACCACAGCGACAACATAAATTTTGACCGCTGGCGCGCTGCGCAGGTCGGATTCCGCATGGATTGGAGCGCGAGCAGCCGCGACACTTTTAGTTTGCACGGTGACATGTACGACCAGGGGAATGGCGAAAGCGTCGATGTGACCAGCTATGCGCCGCCTTACTCGCAAATCGTATACTCCACCGCGCCTCTGTTTGGCGCCAATCTTACCGGCCAATGGAAAAGAGTATTCAGCGAAGGAAATGATGTTCAGGTTGAGGCCTACTACGATCGAACAAACCGGCAGGAAGCGGACTTCAGCGACATTCGCAATACGTTTGACGTCGATTTCTTAGACCGATTTCGGTTGCCCGGACGGCAGGAGATCTCCTGGGGGCTGGGCGCCCGCTCCAGCAAAGGCGATGATCGGGTGGTAAACTCCGGCCTCGCCTTCGTTCCCTACAATCGGACCGACTTGCTTTTCACGGCGTTTTTCCAGGATGAAATCGCGCTGGTCGCAAACAAACTTTCCCTTTCGGTGGGAACAAAGGCGCTGAAAACAAATTACACCGGAGTGCAATTCGAACCTACCGGCCGCTTGCTCTGGACTCCCACGGTGCACCAATCGGTCTGGGCTGCTTTTACTCACGCCTTGCGGACGCCGTCCGACGGAGAACGAGATTTTTATCTCTTAGGCGATACCGGCTCTGTGGTAGACGGCTTGCCGGTGCTGGCTCGGTTCAATGCGAATCCTAATTTCCGTTCCGAAGAACTGAACGGTTACGAAGCGGGCTACCGGCGCTTGATCACCAAGAATCTGTATGTGGATGTCGCGGCTTTTTACAATCATTACGGCGATCTCTTCAGCGAGGATATTACTGGCGGTCCTTTTATCGAGACAATTCCCGGTCCTCCGCACATTTTGATCCCGGCGGACTTTGGCAATGGCCTTGTGGGTACAACTAAGGGAGGAGAGATCGCGCCCGCGTGGAAGGTTACAGGATGGTGGCAACTGCAAGCGTCTTATTCGTACCTGCAGATGGATTTGAAAAGAGGCACCGGCTCGATGGACATCGGCACTGCTCCGATCGTCGAGAAATCGAGCCCCAAGCATGAAGTGATGATCCAGTCCGCGTTCGATCTATCAAAAGCATTTACTC
>JBAVUV010000422.1:0-38383 GCA_049696955.1 Candidatus Sulfotelmatobacter sp.
TGCTTGTGCGGCGATCCGTAACCGATGTGGCTGTCGACGATAATCAGCGTCGGACGATCCTTTGTATCCTGGAAAACTTCAAAGGCCCGCGCCAGCATCTCCAGATCGTTGGCATCGGTGACGCGGGTCACATTCCATTCGTACCCGATAAACCGTGTGGCTACATCTTCGCTGAACGACCAACTCGCTGGGCCATCCAGCGTGACGTGATTGTGATCGTAGATCCAACAAAGATTCGAAAGTTTCAGATGCCCGGCCAAAGATGCGGCTTCGCCACCGATGCCTTCCATCAGATCGCCATCGGAACATATGGCGTACACGTTGAAATCGAAAATCTCAAATTCAGGCCGGTTGAAATTCGCCGCCAGCCATTTGCTGGCAATGGCCATTCCTAAACTGTTTCCCACGCCCTGGCCCAAGGGCCCGGTGGTGGTCTCCACGCCAGAGGTGATGTGCGATTCAGGATGTCCCGGCGTCCGGCTCCCAAGTTGCCGAAAGCGCTTGATCTCTTCCATGGGAACGGCAAGCTCTTTGAGCACTTGATTGTTCTCATCGACTTCGCGCACGCCCGCCAGGTGAAGCAGCGCGTAAAGCAGCATGGAGGCATGGCCGTTCGACAAGACAAAACGGTCGCGGTTTAACCAGGTGGGATCGGCGGGATCGTATCGTAGAAATTCCTGCCACAGGCAATAAGCCACCGGCGCTAAACCCATCGGAGCCCCGGGGTGTCCGCTGTTGGCCTGCTGCACTGCGTCGATCGCCAAGGTGCGGATCGTGTTAATCGATAGAGTATCCAGTTGCTGCCCGGTCACCACCGCCTGTTCACTGGCCACCATGCGATACGAGCTCCTTTCAGTGACAACCGTTGCCTTATTTGTGTTGTTCCGTTGGGCTAGTTTCTTATTAGAGTTCCAAGCAGAGCAAAGGGTTTCAGCTACGCCTTGAGTGTATCAATTTCCCTGGGAACAATGTGGGCTGATCTGTGAAAAAACATGGAGAGAACGAAGACAAGAGCTGGAGGCCCATGCGGAAGAGAATCGAGGCTACTTCAGCAGCTGCAGATAGCTGCTTTCACTGGTCGAAGCTCGCGCGGTTTCCTGAACATATTTGAGAAACTGCCGGAGATTTTCTTTTTCAACGGCATCCATGCCCCCAAAGCGGATGCGCACTCCGGCCGCTGGAGCGCTTCGAGTGACCACGCCATTCAGGGCTAAGCCCTTTACCCAGATTTTGCCGCTAGCCACCCAAAGTCCAATTTCCACCTTGGAGCCTCCGCTGACTTGAACCGCGGTTTCTACCTGGCAGCCGCCCATGCTGGTGTTGGAGAGATTCCCCCAGATGGGAGCGCCGGCTCCGTTCAACCGCAATTCCACGGCTACAAAACATCTGATTCTGGGATGGCGCCGGCGATCTTGCGCCCAGTTTGTACTGAAAAGGTCGGGTTCAAAGGGCGGTATGGCCGATGCCACCGCCGGCAACCTCTGTTGGCTCGCTGCTGCCTCTGTCGCTGAAGCAGCCGGCTGCCGCGACACCTGTTTGATTTCGCGCATGGCGGCCAGCAGAGCCTGCTCTCGCTTCTCAGGCGGCGCATCGCGGTAAATCTGTAGTAGTCTTCCCAGGTTGCGGGCCAGGTCCGGATCGGCCAGTAAGCCTGTCCAGTCCGTCGCTGCCGTATTCGCCTTCGAATCACTCATAGAGTCTGTTGAGATCGTAAGTTGGGAAATCAGGGGGAGAATCAGCCGCGCAGGAAAACCGGCACGTTGATAAACCACCCGCGTGTTCAGGTTGAACCACGCGTCACCGCACGACAAGATTACCTAAGTCATCCGAAAAGCATGTACAGCGAATCAAAAAGAGACTTCAACAACTCTTTCGCGGAGTCAAGCAGGACCGGATTTCCGCCCACAACCTTCGTGGACTTAACACTGCCGTTGGGACGAACCACCAGTTCCACCTTGACCGTTCCGCCAATATATTAGACTGGTTGGCTTCAGCTTTTGCATCCTGTGAAACCATAAGCGAATCAATACCAAGGCGTTATGTGTCGCGCGTGCAATGATTAGGGGCGTCTCGAAAACTCTATAAATGGGACTTTTTTCAGTTCTGGAAATGGATCGCCGCATACTTCCTTCAAACCGCATATTTTTGGCGTGGATGCTCCTTCCGCTGTTTAGCGTGCCTGGCCTGATGGGTCAAACTTCTGTGCAATCTCCTTCAATCTCGTTGCCGGGAACGCAGAGTCCTTTCACTGGCAGCCAGCCCGAGGACGGAGCGACCGCGGGAGTGCTGCAACTCAGTTTTCAGGATGCCATCGACCGTGGATTGCGGAACAATCTCGGTCTTCTTCTTTCCGGGGACCAAACCATTACGGCGCGGGGAGAAAGATGGAAAGAACTCGCCAACCTGCTCCCCGATCTGGAAGCTCATTTTCAGGAGAACGTTGAAACCCTGAATCTTGAAACTTTTGGCTTTAAGAGCAACGTCTTCCCATTCCCTCTCCCACGGGTAATTGGTCCTTTCAACTACTTCGATGCGCGCGCTTCGGTCAGTCAAAGCGTGTTTAATTACAAGGATATTGAACGGGAACGCGCCGCGACGGAGCGCTTGAAGTCCACGAAGTACAGTTACAAAGATGCGAGAGAAGTGGTAGTTCTTGCCGTCGGAAACTCATACCTGCTAGCCATCGCCAGTGCCGCTCGCGTTGAGACGGCCCTTGCTCAGGTCAGCAACGCCCAGGCGCTGTACAACAAAGCGTTCGATCAGCAGAAGGCCGGACTCACTCCGGCCATCGACGCCTTGCGCTCTCAGGTTGAACTGCAAACGCGGCAGCAGCAGTTGATCGCGGCACGCAATGATTTGGCAAAACAAAAGCTGTCGCTGGCTCGCATCATTGGCTTAGCCTCGGGCCAGGAGTTTGTCTTAACCGAGAAAGCTCCGTATCAGGCATTGACTCCTTTGCCAATCGATGTGTATTTGCAGCGCGCTTATACCTCTCGTTCCGACTACCAGGCAGCGCAGGCTCAGGTACGGGCCGCGGAGCTTTCGCACCGCGCCGCTGCGGCGGGCCGCTATCCGACTGTGGGTCTCGACGCAAATTACGGGGACATCGGTGTTACTCCGGGCCAGTCAAGTGGAACGTGGCAAGTGAACGGCGGACTCAACATTCCCATCTTTGCCGGAGGTAGAGTTCATAGCGACCTGCTTGAAGCCGACTCTCAATTGAAGCAGGCTCGTTCGCAGCTCGGTGATCTGCGCGGCCGCATCGACTACGAAGTTCGCAGCGCCCTGCTTGATTTGAACTCCGCTGCGGATCAGGTCGAGGTCGCTCGTAGTTCCGTTGACTTGGCGGAACAAACTCTTACCCAGTCGCGCGATCGCTTTACCGCGGGTGTTACCGATAATCTGGAAGTTGTTCAGGCGCAGGAGGCTGTCGCCGCCGCCCATGAGAGTTATATTCAGAGCCTGTACGCCCACAACCTGGCAAAGGTGGAACTGGCGCGCGCCATCGGCGATGCGGAACAGGGAGTGGAAAGATACTTGAAAGGCCAGCACTAATCGACATTATGGAACCGACGACTATAGAACCGACGACGCAAAGCCCGACCCAAAACCCGCCAGAGACTCAGCCGGATCAGGGTGAATCGCGTAACAAGCCGCTGCCCCCCACGGAACGCGACTTCCGCCGCCCTGCCCGCACTGCCAGCCCCGGGTTCCGCATCGCCCTTATCATTGGCATAGTTGTTCTCTTAGTGGTTGGATTCTTCGTCTACCGTTACGTGACTAGTTATGAAGATACGGATGATGCTCAAGTCGATGGTTACATCAATCCCATCAGCGCCCGTATTACCGGACACGTCACGAAACTCGCCGTCCAGGACTATCAATATGTGCAGCCCGGAACCGTTTTGGTCGAACTGGATCCGGCCGATTATCAGGTTGCCTACGAGCAGGCGCGCGCCGATTTCCAGGATGCGCAAGCTGCCGCCGCGGCTGCCGGCGTCAATGTTCCAATCACTTCCGTGAACACAACCAGCCAGGTCTCTTCCACCGAGGCGGACGTGGCAAGCGCACGGGCAGGAATCGCCGCCGCCAGGCAGCAGTTTGCATCAGCCAAGGCGCAACTTACCCAAGCCGAAGCGAACGATGTGAAAGCGCAAAATGATTTGGGCCGTTACCGCCAGCTGGTCGACAAGCAGGAGATTTCCCAACAGCAATACGATCAGGCGGTAGCTTCCGCCAGAGCCAGCGCCGCCGCCGTCGATTCGGCCCGCGACTTGGCCGACGCCGCTCAGTCGCAGGTAACGCAAGCGCAGGGAAAATTGGTGCAGGCGGAAGCCAACTATAGTCAAGCCCAAACTGCGCCGCGGCAAATGCAGATCAGCCGTTCCCGCGCCGCATCTGCCGAAGCGCAAGTCCTGCAGAAGAAAGCCGCCCTCGATCAGGCACAACTGAACCTGCAATACACGAAGATTACTTCCCCAGTCGCCGGTATAGTCAGCGACCGCACCGTCAACGTCGGGGAGAATGTGGCTCCCGGCCAGGAATTGATGAAGGTGATTCCGCTCAACGATATCTGGATCACCGCAAACTTTAAAGAGACTCAGCTCCGTGACATGCGGGTCGGCCAACCCGTCACCATCGAAGTGGACGCGTACGGAAGAAAATATAACGGCAAGGTGAATAGCTTCGCCGGCGCCAGTGGCGCCCGCTTCAGCTTGTTGCCTCCGGAAAACGCAACCGGAAACTATGTAAAAGTGGTTCAGCGCATCCCGGTTAAGATCGTGCTCGACCCTGGCGAAAACAAAGACCAGTTGCTCCGCCCCGGTATGTCTGTGGAACCGAAGGTGTGGATCCGGCAATGAGTGCTGCCGCGCCGCCGCTTGCAAACGCCGACATTTGGCGTCCTGCAGTAAATCCGTGGATCATTGCTATAACGGTTACGCTCGCGACTTTTATGGAGGTACTCGATACTTCCATCGCAAACGTTGCTTTACCGCACATTGCGGGCAGCCTCTCCGCTGGGCAGGATGAAAGCACCTGGGTTCTGACTTCCTACCTGGTTTCCAACGCCATCGTCCTTCCACTCAGCGGATGGCTGTCGTCGATCATGGGCCGCAAGAATTTCTACATGAGCTGCGTGGCCCTGTTCACAGTCAGCTCTTTCATGTGTGGCTTGGCCCCGAACCTGGCCACGCTCATCGTCTGCCGCGTGCTGCAAGGGATCGGAGGAGGCGGTTTGCAGCCCAGCGAGCAAGCCATCCTCGCCGATACTTTCCCTCCTGCGAAGCGCGGCATGGCCTTCGCCGTTTATGGCATCGCTGTGGTCACGGCACCCGCCATCGGTCCGACCCTTGGCGGCTGGATCACTGACAACTTTACCTGGCGCTGGATTTTTTTCATCAACATCCCAGTCGGAATCATTTCCATCCTGCTGACTACGCGTTTAATTCAGGATCCTCCCTATTTCAGACGGCGCAAGCTCAGCGAAACCAAAATCGACTATATCGGCCTTAGTTTTGTGGCCCTCGGCTTGGGAGCGCTGCAAATTGTCCTTGATAAGGGACAACGCGATGATTGGTTCGAGTCGCACTTTATCCTAGTGCTTTCCGTGATCGCCGCGGCTGCATTGATCTTCGTGATTTTCTGGGAATGGAGGCACAAGGATCCCATCATTGATCTGCACCTTTTTCGCGATCGAACCTTCGCCGTTTCCAATCTGTTGATGTTCATGTTGGGGTTTGCGCTTTTGGGTAGCACGCTGTTGCTGCCTTTGTTTATGCAAACGCTCCTTGGCTACACTGCGGAGCGCGCAGGTCTGGCGCTGATGCCCGGTGGTTTCACCATCATTATTCTGCTGCCGCTCGTCGGATTTCTGCTCTCCCGCTACAGTCCCCGCTGGCTGCTGGTTTTCGGCCTGGTTCTGCTTTCCGCGTCGCTTTTTCACATGACCGGCTTTGACTTGCAGATGGACTTCCGCACCGCCGCTGTTGCCCGTGTGCTTCAGGCTGCGGGGATGGCCTTTCTGTTTGTTCCGATCAATACGGCGGCGTATGCTTTCTTGCCGAGAGAAAAAAACAATGCCGCATCGGGTCTGATGAATTTAGCGCGCAATATCGGCGGCAGCGTCGGGATCTCGCTGGTGACGACCAGGCTCGATCGCGGCACACAGGTGCACTCGAACTACTTATCCAGCCACCTTAGTTCCGGCAATCCAGCCTTCCAGGCGATGATGCAAGGTGCGGCGCAAGCCATGCGGGCACACGGCGCGAGTGCAGCTTACGCGATGCAACAAGCGTATGCTCTGGTCGAAGGCACAGTACAACGGCAAGCCACCATGCTCGCCTACATCGACGACTTCCGCTTCCTGGCATGGGCTATTCTGGCCATGATTCCAACGGTATTCCTGATGAAAAAGGGACGGCCTGGCGGGATCGCAGTACACTAGACCGAGAAAAACCATGTTTCGCGTCATCACCATCGAGCGCGAGTACGGTTGTGGCGGCGGCGCTATTGCCGCAAAGCTGGCAAAGCAACTCGGCTGGACGCTGTGGGACAAGCGTCTCACCGAGGAGATCGCGCGCCAGGCGCATGTCGATCCTTCCGCGGTAAAACGCTGCGACGAGCGTATGGATAGCCGCTTTTACCGCATGGCGAAAAGCTTCTGGCGCGGCAGCCACGAGCGTAGTTCCCAGCTTGTCGGCCAGACCTTCGATACCGACTGCATGATGGCAATGATGGAAGAGATCACCGCCAGAATTGCTCAGGAAGGGAACGCAGTGGTCGTGGGCCGCGGAGCGCCTTATTTCTTGCGCGAGCATCCCGACGCCTTCCATGTGTTCTTCTACGCTCCGCGTGCGGAAAAAATCCGTCGCTTAATACAGGACGGAGGCACGCGATCGGAAGCCGAAGATCTCGTCGAAAGCGTCGATCGTGAACGCGTTGCATACGTTAAGCATTATTTCAATGCTGTTTGGCCCACACGCTCGCTCTACCATGTAATGATCAACACCGCCGTGGGTGATGAACGAGTCATAGAAGCAGTTCTGCACACCATGCATTTGATCGAAGGCCGCCCCAGAGCGACGGATTACGACCCGCAAAAAGTTTCCACGCCCATCTAGGTTGCTTGTGGCCGTCCCATCCGTTGCGGCGCCGGACAGCAATCTGCCGGACAAACATCAGCACGAACCCCCATTGTTCCCAAAGCTCGCCTCTCAGTTCCGGGATGTATTCGCTCCAGAATTAATTCCCGAATCATACCAATGAACTTCGGATGCACGCCCACCGTTTTTGCCCGGCTCATCGGCAGACCCAGCGAATCGCAAAGCTGACGCGCTTCGATATCCAGGTCATACAACACTTCCATGTGATCGGATAGAAAGCCCACGGGTGCCAGCACCACAGCCGAAGCCAGATTCTCCGCTTTTATCCGGCGCAAATAATCCAGAATGTCGGGCTCCAGCCAAGGCTGTCCCGGACCGCCACTGCGGCTCTGATAGACCAGAACATGATTCGTCTGGCCAATCTCTGCCGAAACCAGTTTCCCAACTTCCTCCAACTGGGCCACATAATCGCTGGTATTCGCCATGGACAGGGGAATACTGTGGGCGGTGTAAATGATCTGCACACTCTGCCGCACATCCGCCGGAATAGCCTGCAGTGCCTCTCGCACGCGTTCGATGGTGGCCTCGATGAATCCAGGATGGTTGAAGAAGACCCGTAGTTTGTCCACTGCCGGCGCACCCGGCCCAACTTCGCTTTGTGCGCGGGCAATATCTTCTCGATACTGGCGGCATCCTGAATACGAACTGTAGGCTGAGGTAATGAAACCGAGAGCTCGACGGATGCCATCCTGTTTCATCTGCCGCAGTGTGTCCGGCAGCAGCGGATGCCAGTTTCGGTTCCCCAAGTAGATTGGCAGCCGAGGCCCATTTTGCTCCGATTCAGTTTTCAACGCGGCGATCAGATCGCGAGTCTGCTGGTTAATCGGGCTCTTGCCTCCGAAATGGTAGTAGTGCTCCGCCACCGTCATGAGCCGCTCGCGGGGAACATTCTTCCCGCGCAACACCGTTTCAAGGAAGGGAAGCACCTCTTCTTGAGATTCGGGGCCCCCGAAGGAAACAACCAGAATCGCATCGTAGTTCACATGTGAGTTCACATCGAAGTTCATAGCGAAAGATTTATTCAGGAAACATACAAGAACTACCTGACCAAAACTGAGCCAAAGGTTGACGTTCCATCATCTATAACGTCTCACGATGTGCTCCTCATTGCCAAATGCCGCTCGTCGCGAATCGCCGAAGCCGCATGTTAGGCTTTTGCGGAAGCGAATGGGGACGCCTTAGTGATCCGTCGGGTCTTTAAAGCCTTTCAATATCGCGATTTTCGCTTGATGTGGATTGGCGCCTGCACCTCCAGCATCGGCACCTGGATGCAGATCGTCGCGCAAGGCTGGCTGATCTACCGCCTTAGTCATTCGGCATTCCTGCTGGCACTCGATCAATTTCTCGGCGGGATTCCTATCTTTTTGTTCTCCCTGATCGGCGGCGTAGTAGCTGATCGCGTGGAGCGGCGAAAAATCTTGCTCGGCTCGCAATATGTTCAGATGGCCACAGCCGGAATATTAACAATTCTGGTAGCCACCGATGTGGTCCATGTCTGGCACATTCTAACCCTCTCATTTATTTCCGGCTTTGCGCAGGCTTTCGGCGGACCTGCCTACCAGGCCCTGATTCCAACTCTGGTCGAGTTAGACGACATGCCGAATGCCATCGCGCTGAATTCGATCCAGTTCAATGTGGCCGTGATGGTCGGGCCGGCGCTCGCCGGCCAAGCCTTAGCCAAGCTGGGCGAAAAATGGTGTTTCGGTCTGAATGCGCTTTCTTTCCTCGCCCCCATCGTCTCGCTTTCGCTCATCACCGCGCGCTTTTTTCCTGTGAAGACGACCGAATCCATGTTCGCGAGTCTGAAGCAGGGAATCAAGTTCGCCCGCAAACAGAGCTCGATGGAAGCCCTGATCCTCTTGGCTTTCTGCATGACCGCGCTGGGCATGCCCATGCGCACCTACATCCCGGTGTTTGTGAAAGACATTTTCCATCGCGGCCCGGAAACTTACGGAAACCTTTTAGCGCTCATGGGACTGGGCTCAATCTTTGGTTCTCTGATGATCGCCAGCGCAGGGAACTTCAAACGTAAGGGACTGGTCGCGTTGCTTGCGTTGATCTGCCTCGGCGCGGGAATCTCAGGATTCGCGCTCTCAAAATCAGTGCCACTCAGCGGAGCCCTCCTCGTTCTGGTCGGTGCTTCCATGATGGCGGTCTTCGCCACCGTGAATTCTCTGGTGCAATTGATTACAACCAACGAGATGCGCGGACGCGTGATGAGTGTTTACAACGTCGCCTTCCGCGGAGGCATGCCCATGGGTAATCTTTTGTCTGGATGGCTCGTGCCTGTCTTCACCGCGCCGGTTATAGTGGGGGTGAACGGATTTCTGCTGGTTCTCCTGGCGCTTTACTTCATGCTGGTGCAGCGCCGCCTGGCCGCGCTCTGAGACTACCTCTCGGTCAATCCCGGCTTTGCCGATCCCACCGTAATTCTCCAAATTCTCAGTCCCGGCGCGGCGAATTATGTAGAATACGCGCTGAGTAAGGATGATCGGCAAGGCATTCACCGAATCGCTTTCCCAGCGCTGATTCCTCCGGAGCAAATCGAGTGGCCGACACTACAAAGATTCGCGAAGCCAGCTCGCCCGCTCCTCAGCCGATTTCGGAGATCGACATTCTCTGGATCACGGCTGGCCTCGGTTGCGATGGCGACACCATCGCAATGACCGCAGCCACCCAGCCCAGCATCGAAGACATTGTCCTTGGAGCAATGCCTTGGATTCCCAAGGTGCGTTTGCATAATCCTTTTCTCGCCATCGAGAACGGCGACGATTTCCTGAAGCCCTTCCATCTCGCTGCCGAGGGCAATCTCGCTCCTTTCATCCTGGTCGTCGAGGGCTCGATTCCCAACGAGCACAACAAGAAGGAAGGTTATTGGGCGTCGATGGGTACCGATGAGAAAACCGGTCAACCGATCACTACTTGTGAATGGATCGATCGGCTTGCGCCCCGCGCGTGGGCCGTGATCGCGGCCGGAACCTGCGCAACCTATGGCGGAATCCATGCCATGGAAGGTAATCCCACAGGCTGCATGGGCCTTCCCGATTATTTGGGGTGGCAATGGAAGTCGACGGCAAATATCCCGATCGTTTGTGTCCCCGGATGTCCAGTGCAGCCGGACAACTTCATGGAGACTCTGCTTTATCTTCTGCACATGGCGGGCGGACGCGCTCCCATGATCCCGCTGGATGACGCGCTGCGTCCCACCTGGTTATTCGGCGCCACGGTGCACGAAGGTTGCGATCGCGGCGGCTACTACGAGCAGGGAGAATTTGCCGAAGAGTACGGCTCGAAGCTGTGCATCGTAAAACTTGGCTGCTGGGGTCCGGTCGTCCAATGCAATGTCGGCAAGCGGGGATGGATGGGCGGGATCGGCGGCTGTCCCAACATTGGCGGCATTTGCATCGGATGCACCATGCCGGGCTTCCCGGATAAATTCATGCCTTTTATGGACCAGCCTCCCGGCTCGCTTTTGTCATCCAACGCAGTAATGACTTATGGCAGAGCGATCCACGCGCTGCGCAGGTTTACCCAGGCTTCGCTCAACAAGGAGCCGAGTTGGCGACATAAGGCTGCGAAGACAGATGTTAGAGGTGCGGAGCCGCTAGAGATTCGAAATAAATGATGGCCATTGGCGGATAGAAAGCATTTGATTTCTCAACTCAGCCAGGTCGACTCTAACCCTGCAGAAGTAATCACTCCTGCCGAGGCCGAATCTCTACTCGTCGAGCTTGCCGCCGTATTTCTCAGCAATTCCACTCAACAATCCGCCGCGCCCGACTCGGCGAACGAGGAGGATGAAGATCAGGAAGAACAATTCCCCAAGGCCGACGCAATCTATCGCGCCATGGTCGAGCAGATTCCCGCCGTGATTTTCATGGCTCACTTGGACCGCGGCATTGGCGAGGCATACGTCAGTCCTCAAATTGAAGCGAGTTTGGGATTTTCGCAAGAAGAATGGCTGGAAGATCCCATTCGCTGGTACCAGCAAATACATCCCGATGACAAGCAGCGCTGGAGTGTGGAAGCAGCACAGATGTTTCTTTCTGGTACTCCGCTGCGTTCCGCCTACCGCGTGATCGCTCGAGATGGCAGAGTGGTCTGGTTCCATTGCGAAGCCAAAATGATTCGTAAGAAAAACGGCCGCCCCTGGTTCATCCACGGCATTGGCTTCGACATTACCGAACTCAAGCAGGTCGAAGAAGAACTCCAGCAGGAACGCAACGTAGTTTCGGCAATCCTGCACACGGTTGGATCGTTGGTGGTAGTTCTCGACCCGAAAGACCGCATCGTCCGCTTCAATCGCGCCTGTGAGCAGGTCACGGGATATTCTCTCGCGGAGGTTGAGGGCAAATATCTGTGGGACCTGTGCGTCGTTCCCGAAGAGGCGGAGCGCTTCAAAGTAATTGTCGATCAGTTGCGGGTAGAGAATAGCGGCAAAGATTACGAGACGTCGTGGGTCACGCGCGAAGGCTCACGAAGACTCATCGCCTGGTCCGGCACAATTCTTCCCGCCGAAAACGAATCTCCTGCCTACATCATCGCCACCGGGATCGATATCACGGAGCGCAAGCGGCTGGAGAAAGCTATTCTTGAAATCAGCGCCGCGGAGCAGCGCCGCATTGGCCAGGACTTGCACGACGGTCTAGGGCAACACCTGACTGGCATCGCGTTCATGAGCAAGGTGCAGGAACAAAAACTGGCCGACAAAGGTCTTGCCGAGGCTACGGAAGCAGCCCGGATCGTCGGATTGGTAAATGAGGCAATCAATAAAACGCGGCAACTGGCGCATGGTTTGCTCCCGGTCGCTTCTGATGCTCATGGTCTTATGTCAGCTCTGAAGCGCTGGGCCGCGGAAGTGGAAGATCTCTTCCACATCTCTTGCCGCCTACGTGTGGATAATCCCGTCCTCATTTACGACGCCAACGTTTCCACTCATCTCTACCGCATCGCGCAGGAAGCTGTGAACAATGCGATCCGTCACGGGCAGGCGAAGAACATCGAAATCCGCCTTTCCGCCCGGAAGGGAAACGGTATCCTGAGAATAGAAAACGACGGCTCCGTCCTTCCGGAAAACGCCATGAACTGCTCAGGCATGGGCATGCAGATCATGAACTATCGAGCCCGCATGATTGGCGGATCTCTCACCGTCCAGCCCGGCGGAATGTTTGGGGTCACGATTACGTGTGAATTTCCACTTCCCGAGCCCAATTTGAGAATTGAAGAGGTCACCCATGATCGCTAAACCGGTTAACGGCAATTCCATGGTTAGAAAAAAAACCGTGTTCGTGGTTGACGACCATCCCATCGTTCGTCAGGGCCTGACCCTGCTCATCGACCAGGAATCCGATCTCACCGTGTGCGGGGAAGCGGAAGAAATGCATTCGGCCTTGTCGGCAATTCATGCGGTTCACCCAGATATTTTGATCGTCGATATATCGCTGAATGGCCCCGACGGGCTGGAACTTCTCAAAAACATCCGCATCACTTCTCCGCGCCTTCCGGTTCTGATTCTTTCGATGCACGATGAATCCATCTATGCCGAACGCGCACTTCGGGCCGGCGCGAATGGCTACATCATGAAGCAAGAGGCCACCGAGAAGGTATTGGTGGCGCTGCGACGAATACTCAGCGGCGAAATTTATGTCAGCGAAAAGATCGCCAACAGTATGCTGCAGCACTATGTTCACGGCGCTCATCCTTCGGAACACTCGTCAGTCGCCGAATTGACCGACCGCGAACTGGAGGTCTTCCGCCTCATCGGTGACGGTCACGGGACGCGGCAGATCGCCGAAGCCCTCCATCTCAGCATCAAGACTGTCGAATCCTACCAGGCGCACATCAAGGAAAAACTTTGCCTGCGAAGCGCGCGCGAACTGGTTCAGCACGCAGTGGAATGGAACGTGCGCGAGAAAACAACTTCCCCCAATTAGATTTTGCCGAAATCTTTGCGACTGCGTTTCCTTCTAACTTTGTCTCCTCGATTATTTCCTGTAGGGGATTCCCCGATGCGATTTCTAGGATTTCCTTTGCGAGATAAATAGGGTCACTGCCCTTGCCCCCTTTCGGCTGTAGGTCGATTCTGGACGCCGATCTGGATAATCAATTACGCCGATCAAAAGGAGTGATCACGCCATGGGCACATCTCCCGTTCCGTATGGTCGATCTACGCAAAAGGCGCCGGCAGTAAAGGAGGTCCATATTTTGTGGATCACCGCAGGCCTGGGCTGTGATGGAGATTCCGTTTCGATTACGGCCGCCACGCAGCCCAGCGTCGAAGATGTTTTGCTAGGCGCGATACCGGGCTTGCCGAAAGTGCATCTGCACAACCCTGTCTTGGCCTACGAAAACGGTGATGATTTCATGAAGTTTTTCTATCAAGCCGAAGAAGGCAAGCTGGAGCCGTTCGTTCTGGTTGTCGAAGGCTCCATTCCAAACGAGAACATTAAGAAGGAAGGCTACTGGGCCGCCCTCGGCACCGACCCCATCACCAAACAGCCCATTCCCACGAATGAATGGATCGACCGTCTTGCTCCCAAGGCGCTGGGAATCATTGCTATTGGAACCTGCGCCACTTACGGCGGCATCCACGCCATGGAAGGAAATCCCACCGGCTGTATGGGCCTGGCCGATTATCTCGGTTGGGACTGGCGCTCGAAAGCCGGACTGCCCATCGTGAATGTCCCCGGATGTCCGGTGCAGCCCGACAATTTCATGGAGACGGTGCTCTATCTTCTCTATCAGGTTGCCGGACTGGCACCGATGATTCCCTTGGACGATCAACTGCGTCCCACCTGGTTATTCGGCAAAACTGTTCACGAAGGCTGCGATCGCGCCGGTTATTACGAGCAGGGCGATTTCGCGGAAGTCTACGGCTCTCCGAAATGCATCGTGAAACTTGGATGCTGGGGGCCGGTGGTGAATTGCAACGTTCCCAAGCGCGGTTGGATGGCCGGAATCGGCGGTTGCCCGAACGTGGGCGGCATTTGCATCGGCTGCACCATGCCAGGATTTCCCGATAAATTCATGCCGTTCATGGATGAACCACCGGGCGGCCACGTCTCCAGCACGGCAATCGGAGTCTATGGCCGTGCCATCCGCTCGTTGCGCGCGATCACTCAGAACACAGTAAATAAAGAGCCGAAATGGCGGCATCCGCGCGCGGAGCTCACCACCGGTTACCATCCACGATCCTATTAAGAAAGATCGTATTAGTTAAAGACCAGGCTGCTAAAGCAAGACCGGACTGGAAAATATAAGGAGCGATCACTATGAGCACCGTCACTGCCCCGACGAAAGACGTTCCCAGCAAACCGAAAAATCTGGTGGAGATGAATTGGGATCCGATCACCCGCATCGTCGGTAGCCTGGGCATCTTCACCAAAATTGACTTCGACGCCAAGAAAGTTGCCGAGTGTCACAGCACATCTTCCATCTTCCGCGGGTACAGCATTTTCATGAAGGGCAAAGACCCGCGCGACGCGCACTTCATTACCAGCCGTATCTGTGGCATCTGCGGTGACAACCACGCGACCTGCGCCACTTACGCGCAAAACATGGCCTTCGGCGTCAGGCCGCCGCACATCGCCGAGTGGATCGTGAATCTCGGTGAGGCCGCCGAGTATATGTTCGATCACAATATTTTCCAGGACAATCTTGTCGGCGTTGATTTCTGCGAGCAGATGGTCAAGGAAACGAATCCCAAAGTTTGGGCCAAAGCCGAATCCACTCCGGCCCCGCACTCCAACGCTCACGGCTTTCGCACTATCGCCGACATCATGCGGGCGCTCAATCCCTTCACTGGATCTTTCTATCTTGAAGCCCTCCAGATGAGCCGTATGACGCGCGAAATGTTCTGCTTGATGGAAGGTCGCCACGTGCATCCTTCCACGCTCTATCCCGGCGGCGTCGGAACCGTCCCCACGGTTCAACTCTTCACCGACTACATCGTCCGGCTCATGAAGTATGTCGAGTTCATGAAGAAAGTCCTCCCCCTGCACGACGATTTGTTCGACTTCTTCTACGAAGCATTGCCGGGATATGAAGAAGTCGGCCGCCGTCGCATTCTCCTCGGATGCTGGGGATCGTTCAACGACCCCGAGTATTGCGACTACACCTACAAGAACATGACGGAGTGGGGACGGAAGATGTTCGTCACCCCAGGCATCGTGGTCGACGGCAAATTGGTCACCACCGATCTGGTGGATATCAATCTGAATATCCGGATTCTGCTTGGCAGTTCGTATTACGACGATTGGAAGAATGCCGAGACTTTCGTCAAAACTGATCCGCTTGGAAATCCAGTGGACAAGAACCACCCCTGGAACCAAACTACAATTCCTCGGCCGCAGAAACGCGACTTCAACGGCAAATACACATGGGTGATGTCGCCCCGCTGGCTCGACAAGCGCACCGGCGATCACCTCGCGCTCGACACTGGCGGTGGTCCGATCGCTCGTCTGTGGTCAACGGCGCTCGCCGGCTTGGTCGACATCGGCTATATCAAAGCCACTGGCCACAGCGTAAAAATCTACTTGCCAAAAACCATGTCAAAGCCTGAAGTCGAGTTCGAGTGGAAGGTTCCGAAGTGGAGCAATGCCATCGAACGCGATCGAGCTCGCACCTACTTCCAGGCCTACGCCGCAGCCTGCGCTCTCCACTTCGCCGAGAAGGCGATGGAAGAGCTGCACGCCGGCAAGACCAAGACGTGGTCTGATTTCAAAGTGCCGGAAGAGGCGATTGGATGCGGCTTCCACGAGGCGGTGAGAGGCGTTCTTTCCCATCATGTCGTGATCCGCAAGGGCAAGATCGCCAACTACCATCCGTATCCTCCCACCCCCTGGAATGCCAACCCGCGCGATATTTATGGCACGCCGGGTCCTTATGAAGATGCGGTGCAGAATACGCCGATCTTCGAGGAGAACGGCCCGGACAAATTCAAAGGGATCGATATCATGCGTGCGGTGCGCAGCTTCGATCCGTGCTTACCTTGCGGCGTGCACATGTATCTGGGTGGCGGAAAGGTTCTGAAGACTCAGCACTCGCCGATGTTTGGAGTGCCGCGTTAATCATGGGCTTGAGGGGGCAATGACAGGGGTGAGGGCCGCCTGCGGCCTTCACTCCTTCGCATTCAGTGACAAGAATTTCCTGAGAATTGCGGCCGATGACAATGAACGGCGATGACAAATGAAAAATGACAATAGCAAAGACTTCCAACTGAAGGTTCAGCGAATCGGAGACCTCGTCCGCGACTTGGAAAATATAGCGGACCCCGAGTCTCGTGTCAGCGCAAAAGCATTAGTGCAACTGCTGCTGGATTTGCATTCTGCAGGTTTGGAACGCGTCATGGAAATCGTCGCCGGCAGCGGGGATGCCGGCCAAGGCACCATCGATGAACTTGGCCGCGACCCTTTGGTGAGCAGTCTCCTTGTGCTCTATGGTCTTCACCCCCTGGACATGGAAACCCGCGTCATTCAAGTCGTCGAGAAGATTCAGCCTCGCGTACGCAAAGGCGGCGGAGAATTGGAATTGCTCGGCTTCGCGAATGCAGCAGTTCGTCTGCATCTTCGAGTCACCGGGCATTCGTGCGGATCCACAGCCAAGACTCTGAAGTCCATGGTTGAGGAAGCTTTGTACGAGGCCGCTCCGGATATGAACGCATTGCTGATCGAAGGTCTGAACGAAGAATCGGGTTCGGCTGGGTTTGTGCCTGTGGGCAAACTAGGCGGCGTGATCGCATCCGCTTCTGTTATGAGCGACCCGTCTTAGTTGTAGCACCGTAACTGATTCGCGGAACGAATCTGATCGCGGGCAAGAATTGAAGGTAAGATGACAGTCCAACCAGGATACGAAAACGCTTTCGGAGCGCTAAGGCAGTTCATCCGGCCACGCAAGCGCGACGTGGAGCGCTGCGAGCTGTGCAGCGCCGAAGTTTCCCACGGTCATCCCCATCTGATCGAGCCCGGCACCAGAAAGCTGCTTTGCAGCTGCGACGCCTGCGCAATTCTATTCAGCGGCATGGCAACCAAATATAAGCGTGTGCCGCGCCGTGTACTTGCGCTGCAAAATTTCAATCTCTCCGACGGGCAGTGGGAAAGCTTGATGGTACCCATCAGCATGGCCTTCTTTTTTCGCAGCACGCCAGACTCTCGAGTCGTTGCATTTTATCCCAGTCCCGCGGGCGCCACGGAGTCGCTGTTGTCGCTCGAAACCTGGAAGGATATCGAAGACGCGAATCCTATCCTGCTGGAAGTGGAATCTGATGTCGAAGCTCTTCTGGTCAATCGCGTCGGACACACGCGAGGTTTTACCGCCGCTGAGTATTACGTACTTCCTATTGATGAATGCTACAAACTGGTCGGCCTCATTCGCGCGAACTGGCGTGGCCTATCCGGCGGAACCGAAGTCTGGCAGAAGATTGGCCAGTTCTTCGATGGATTGAAGCAACGGGCCATGGTGATGAAAGAGGAAGCGAATGCCTGACCTGAGCTTTCAAATCGAGAAAGCGGAACCGCAGCGTTTCACGGTCGCGCCAACCCTGCTGTTCAAGCTCCGTATCACCAACGCTGCGGCCAATGAAACTGTGCATTCCGTCGCGTTACGCTGTCAGATTCAGCTGGAGGTAACCCGCCGCCAATATACTCCGGAGGATCAAGGCCATCTGAAAGATCTGTTCGGTGAGGCGGACCGCTGGAGCCAGACTCTCAAAACCATGCTCTGGACTCATGCCAGCGTGGTCGCCCCTGCGTTTCAGGATACGGCAGTAGTCGATGTTCCTGTCCCGTGCACATTCGATTTCAACGTGGCCGCGACAAAATATTTTCACGGCTTGGCCGAGGGCGACGTCCCTCTAAACTTTCTTTTCAGTGGAACCGTTTTCTATGCCGATGAGACCGGTGCACTGCAGGTAGCCCCCATTCCGTGGGATAAAGAAGCTCGTTTCCGGCTTCCAGTAAAAGCCTGGCGCGAGATGATGGAGATCTATTATCCCAACACCGCCTGGCTCTGTTTGCGGCGTGATGTTTTCGAGCGCATGTACCAGTACAAGGTCGAGCGCGGAATCCCCACCTGGGAGCAGGCTTTGGAGCGCCTCCTTCCCGAAGTAGAGAACGTGAAGCGATGAACACTAAACTTGTCGACGCCATCGCGAAAGCCGTGCTCTACGAGGGGTACATGCTCTACCCGTACCGGCCGTCGTCGGTAAAAAATCGTCAGCGTTTCAATTTTGGCGTGCTCTACCCAAAGCTTTACAGCGAGGCGCAGGCTGGTTCCGATGCGTGGACGATGCAAACCGAATGCCTTGTTGAGTGCGCTTCTCCGGCGATGGAGACCCCCGCAATCGAGATAAGAGTGCGCTTCCTCAAATTAGTGGCCCGCACCTCGCGTGATATGGCCGAGACAATGTCGGCACCCTGGCAAGAAGCCATTGAATGCGAAGTCATCGTGCCGCCACAGAATTTGAGCGCTCTCGTCGCCGCGCCGCTGCAGTGGAATTTTGTTTTTCCCGCGAAAGAAGAAAGCGAAGATCTGCAGAACGAGAAGGGCGAGATCGCTGGAAGAATCGACCGGATCCAGCAGTCCGTCCAAGGCGCGGTTCTGGTCAACGCAACCCGCGTCGCCGATGACCTGTTCAAACTGCGAATACAAGTGAAGAACCTGACTACACTGGAACCTGCTTCAGACCAGGCCAGCCGCGACTCAGCCTTGATGCAATCGCTGGTCTCAGCGCACACGCTACTGGGCGTGGTGAATGGTCAATTCGCATCATTGCTCGAGCCGCCGGAGGACCTGAAGAATCTCGCCGCCAGTTGCGAGAACATCGGAACGTGGCCGGTTCTGGTGGGAGCCGAGGGCGAGCGTAACACCATGCTTGCCTCGCCTATCATTCTCTACGACTACCCGCAGATCGCGCCGGAAAGCCCGGGCGACTTGTTCGACGGAACCGAGATCGACGAGATCCTCGCGCTGCGCATCATGACCATGACAGATGACGAGAAACGTGAGATGCGAGGCACCGACGACCGTGCCCGCAAAATTCTGGAAAGAACCGAAGCCCTCCCGGCGGAGCATCTCGCCAAGCTGCACGGAACGCTCCGGGAGTTGCGTTCGCTGAAGGAGGATATGCCATGAATGAATGGGAATGGCAACTCCTCGAAGCCAAGCAGCCGGTCGATGATCTGCACATCTCTGGAATCAAAGTGCGGCCCGGCAGCCGCGTCCGCCTTCGCCCCCGATCTGGCGGCGACATCATGGATATTGCGCTTGCCGGCAAAGAAGCAATCATCGAATCGATCGAACAGGATTACGAAGGGAAAATTTATCTCGGTGTTGTCGTCGACGATGATCCCGGCAGAGATATCGGCCTGATGCGTCAACCCGGCCACCGTTTTTTCTTTACTGCGGAAGAAGTGGAACCTCTGCCTCCAGGTGATGATGATAAAACTCGCGTGGCGAAGAAGCCGAGCATTCTCGTCGCCGGAATCGGCAATATTTTTCTTGGCGATGACGCTTTTGGAGTCGAAGTGGTCCGCCGCCTCGCCTCCCGCCAGCAGCCCGACACGATTCGGGTGACTGACTTCGGCATAAGAGGCTACGACCTCGCCTACGCTTTACTGGACGGCTACGACATAACCATCCTGGTAGATGCCTGTCCGCGCGGCGATGCGGCTGGCACTCTTTACTTGATTGAACCTGACTTGACTGATCTTGGTGGCCCGGAAGAGCAGCAAGGCGCGGTTGAAGCTCACAGCATGAATCCCTTGAACGTACTGCGGCTAGCCAGTTCCATGGGACCGCTGAAGCGCGTCCTGCTCGTGGGTTGTGAGCCGCAAACCCTTGGCCCCGAAGAAGGCCAGATGGGCTTGAGCCAGCCGATCGAAGCCGTGCTGGATGACGCCGTGAAATTAGTCGAGTCGCTGATCGAAAAGATTTTGACTGGGAATGACCCGGTTACGAAAACTGTTAAGCCTGTAAAGCCGGAAGAAGACCGCGAACCAAACTCACTGAGAGGAGACTGCCATGGCGATGCGATTGTCTGAGGATACCAATCACTTGGGAACCGACAAGGAGACGCTGTACATGCTGAGCGGAGCTGCCCTTATTCTGTTCGGGACTGGACTGATTCTTTCCAATCCAACCGTTCGACGTTACCTGGGGCAAATCGGAGTAGGCAGTCTTCTAACCGCCGCGCTACCCGATGTTGACAGATACCTAAAGCTTCGCAACATGTGAAGGACGAAAAGAGCTAATGGAACCCGCAACCGAAACTCGCGTTCAATACGTGACTGACGCCAGAGCCAGCCAGTTCACGGTGCAGGTTTCTGCCGGAGGGTTGTTGTCGGCTTTCGGGCACAGTCCCACGATCTCGATCCGCGACTTTTCGGGTGAAGCGGAAGTCGACCTGGAAGACATTGCGCGTTCTTCTCTCAAGGTTACGATCAAATCGGATTCGTTAGAGGTCAGGGACGACATCTCGGACAAAGACCGTCGCGAGATCGAGCGCGCCATGAAAATGGAAGTTCTCGAGACGGACGCATATCCCGAGATGGTCTATGAATCCTCAAAAATCACCGCCAGCAAAGCAGGCGAAGGACAATATTCCGTCATTCTCAACGGCGATTTAACTATGCATGGCATCACCAATGCCCAATCTGTGACCGCTCGAGTGGCCATGGCCGGTGATTCGTTGCGCGCATTCGGAAACTTTTCTGTACTCCAGACGGACTACGATTTGAGACTGGTCACGATTGCTGGTGGCGCCCTGAAGGTCAAAGACGAATTGAAGTTTTCGTTTAATATGGTCGCGCGGAAGAAAGAATAGCCTATGTGTCTAGCCATTCCCGGACAAGTCGTTGAGCTCTTTCCCGATCAGCCGAATACCGCTGTGATCGACGTAGTCGGCGTTCGCCGCAAGGTTGACTTGGGCCTCTTGCAGGATAATCTGCCGGTGCAAGGCGACTGGGTTCTCATTCACGTGGGCTTTGCCATGAGCAAAATCAGCGAGGCAGATGCCATCGACCAGATGCGCACCCTCCGAGCGCTGGGCGAAGCTGAAGCAGCCATGCAGGAAGTTCAAGGCTACGGAATGGAAAACGGCTACGGAACGGAAAACCCTGAGAACCCGCAACCCTCGCCCGGCATCTTAATGCCAGGCATAAAAAAGGATTGGGCATGAAGTTTGTCGACGAGTTTCGCGAGCCCGAGGTCATCACGAAAACCTCCGCAGAAATCCGCCGCCTCGCCGATCGTGATCGCCATTACCGCATCATGGAAGTATGCGGCGGCCACACTCACGCGATCTACCGTTTCGGCTTGAAGGATCTTCTTCCTTCGAATATTGAACTCATTCACGGTCCCGGCTGTCCAGTCTGTGTTCTTCCCATGGGCAGAATTGATGACGGTCTCGCCATCGCGCAAAATCCTGACGTGATCTTCACCGCCTTCGGTGACATGATGCGAGTGCCCGGCACGCAGGGCAGTCCTTTGGAACACAAAGCGCGCGGCATGGACGTGCGGATTGTTTACTCTCCCGCCGATGCGCTCAAGCTCGCGGAAAAGAATCCCGACAAGCACGTGATGTTCTTCGCCATCGGATTCGAAACTACCGCTCCTTCAACCGCGCTCACGCTGATGCGCGCAAAGGCGCAGGGCGTCCACAATTTTTCCGTGTTCTGCAATCACGTCACCATCATTCCCGCGATTCGCGCCATCCTGGATTCTCCCGACATGCGCATCGATGCCTTTATTGGTCCGGGACACGTATCAACGGTGATCGGTTGCCGCCCCTACGAGTGGATCGCGAAGAATGAGAACAAGCCGGTCGCCGTCTCCGGGTTCGAGCCGCTCGATATTCTGCAATCCATCGTGATGGTGCTGCGCCAACTGAAGACCGACGAGGCCATTATCGAGAATCAATACAAGCGCGTCGTTCCATGGGAAGGGAATCGTGCTGCGCTCCGTGCCATGGCCGAGGTCTTCGAGCTGCGCCCCTATTTTGAATGGCGGGGACTCGGCTTCATATCTCAGTCGGCCTTGCGTCTGCGCGAGAGCTACGCGGAGTGGGACTCGGAGCAGCGTTTCGAGGTTCCTGGAGTTCGAGTTACCGATCCTAAAGCGGCGCAGTGCGGAGAAGTGCTCAAAGGCGTGCTCAAGCCGCATCAATGCAAGCTCTTTGGCAACGAGTGCACGCCTGAACATCCAGTTGGCGCACTCATGGTTTCATCCGAGGGATCATGCGCAGCATACTTCAATTACGAACACCGCAAGACGGCAATGCTGACCAGCATAGCGTCCGTGGCGTAGAGGTTGCCACGGTTGAGATCCCTCCTGAGGTCTCTCCGAAGATCCGCTTCCGCGAGCCGCAGATCGAGATGGCTCACGGAGCCGGAGGTAAAGCCAGCCGCCGGCTCGTAGAAGGTCTCTTCGCCCCGCTGCTTTTCGCATCTTCATCAGAGCCGCTGGGCGATGCCGCCCATCTGGATTTCAACGGCACAAAGATCGCCATCACCACGGATAGTTTCGTAGTCAAGCCCCTGAGCTTTCCCGGCGGTTCCATCGGAGAGCTCGCGGTAAATGGAACGGTAAACGACCTTGCCGTTTCCGGAGCCAGAGCCGAGGCCATGGTAGTTACCTATGTGCTCGAAGCCGGACTGCCCACACCAGTGCTCGAAGCGGAAGTCCGCGCCATGGGAAATGCAGCGCGCAAAGCTGGCGTCACAATCGCGGGCGGCGACACAAAAGTAGTTGAGCACGGAAAAGCCGATTCCATGTACATCACAACCACGGGAATCGGACGTCCTATCCACGGCTTGAAGATCGATGTGCGCTCCGTTCGCGCGGGCGATAAGATTCTGCTCTCCGGGCCCATCGGAGATCACGGCATCACGATTCTTCTGGCGCGCGGAGAACTCGATCTGGAAGCCGACCTGCATTCGGATACGCGTTCCGTTCTGCCGCTGGTCGAGGCGCTCGCGCACGAAGCCGGCCCCGGCGTTCGCTGGATGCGCGATCCGACCCGCGGCGGCGTCGCCACTTCGCTGAATGAACTTGCCCGCGACTGTGGGCTGGGCATCGTTCTCATGGAAGAAATGATTCCAGTGCGCGACCCCGTACGCGGCGCCTGTGAGTTGCTGGGGCTGGACCCGTTGCACATTGCGAATGAAGGCCAGTTCCTTGCCGTGGTGGCGCCGGAATATGCGGACGCTGCACTCAACGCCTTGAGCCTCGCTCCCGGCGGTCAGGATGCGCAGGTGATCGGCGAAGTCCGCGAACAGCCGTCGGGCGCGGTTTTAGTCACTACGCGTTACGGGGGCAGCAGGATTGTGGACATGCTGGTCGGCGATCCGCTCCCGCGCATTTGTTGAGTTTGATTAAGGTATTGCCGATGACGACAATATGCGGGCTGGCGGCTCAAGTGGAAGAGCGCCTGCTTGTACGGAACCGGATCGTCGAGGAATTCTTTTCCCGCGAGGCGCCCCGCCTGGCGGAAGCCTGCGAGTCCATGTCCGAACGCTTCCTCAAGGGAGGACGTCTGCTTGCATTCGGGCGCGGTCCCTACGCCACCGATGCTCAGCACGTTTCCGTCGAATTTGTTCATCCCGTAATCGTCGGCAAGCGCGCACTTCCCGCGCTCGATCTTTCCATGCTCTTCCGTCCCTGGCTGGAAGCGATTCTGCATCCTGAAGATATCGTCATGGGATTCGGACCGCCTGACGGAGACGCCGAGATCAGCTCTGCCCTTGAATTTGCCGGCTCGCGAAATGCCTTAACCTTCGCCCTTCCCGGCGCGAAAGGCTCCTACGCGCTCGAAGCTTTTACTTCCGATCCCTTCATTCATCAGGAAATGATCGAGATTCTTTACCACACGCTTTGGGAAAGCGTGCACGTATTTCTGGAGCATCGCGAGTTGGGTCATGACGTGGGCGACGCCGGCTTTCTCTATCCCTTCCTCGGTCAGGAAAAGCAACAGACGCCGGATCTGCTCTCAGAAGTTGCAAGCTCGATCGGCATGAAAGTACAGGATGACTCCAAGCTGCGCGTGCAAGTGGCGCATGAGCAAGCCGAGCAGATCAGCAGCGCCGCACTCGCAATTCACCAGCGCCTCGCCAAGGGCGGCAAGCTCATTCTTTTCGGAAACGGCGGATCAGCGACAGACGCTAACGACTTCGCCATCGACTGTGTGCTGCCCCCGGCTGGCTATCGTCCGGTTCCTGCCATATCGCTTTCGGTGGAACCAGCGAACATCACGGCTGTAGCCAACGACGTGGGAACCGAAGTGATTTTCCTGCGCCAACTCATCGCACAGGCTCGCCCGGAGGATATAGCCGTAGGAATCTCCACCAGCGGCGGCTCCCGAAACATCGTCATGGCGCTGGAAGAAGCCCGCAAGCGAAAAATGCTGACGGTCGCGCTTCTCGGTTACGACGGCGGCGAAATTCGGCGCAGACAATTGGCCGACTTTCCCCTGGTTGTCCAATGCGACTACAGTCCGCGCATTCAGGAAGTGCAAGCTTCCATCTACCACATCATCCGCGAAACTCTGGAGGGGCTGACTCGTGGCCAAGCTTGAACTTTTCGGCACGTCGCGTTGTCCGCATACGCAGGAAATGCGCGAATGGCTGGAATGGAAGCGCAGCGATTTCGTTGAGTATGACGTCGAAGCCGACGCCGCCGCGTGCCAGCGCATGCGCGAACTGGCCACCGGACAGCGTGCCGTACCGGTACTGGTGGAAGATGGCAAGGTGATCCAAATCGGCTGGCAGGGCCGCAGTTGCTTCGTGGACGTGGAGTAAGAATGCCTAGCGCCTGCTCCATTCGAGTTCGCGGCGTGGTGCAAGGGGTTGGTTTTCGGCCATTCGTATATCGGCTTGCACGCGCCAACACGCTTGCAGGTTGGGTCTTGAATGGCGAGCAAGGAGTCGAGATTTTTCTCGAAGGCGCGGAGAAAAGCCTGCTGGCATTTGTGCAAAATTTGAAATCGGAACCTCCTCCCGCTTCGAACATCACGGAAATTGAAATCCATCGTGCCGACCCGATTGGACTGAACGAATTCACAATTCGCGAAAGCCATCGGAGAGACCGTCTCACCGTCCGCATTACTCCGGACCTTCCTGTTTGCGACGCGTGCCTGAAGGAATTGTTCGATCCTGCCGATCGGCGCTACCGCTATCCTTATATCAACTGTACGAATTGCGGCCCTCGCTACACGGTCGTTCTGCGCCTGCCTTACGACCGGGTCAATACGACAATGCGAGATTGGCCCCTCGACAATTACTGCGCCGCACAATATCACGACCCGGAGAACCGCCGTTTCGACGCTCAACCGGTAGCGTGTCCTGCTTGCGGGCCCGGCTATTATCTGCAGCAAGGCGAAGAAGCGACGCCGGCAACCGAGCAGAGCATCCGCATGGCCGCGCAACTTCTCGGCAGCGGGAGCATTCTCGCCGTGAAAGGGCTTGGCGGCTACCATCTAGTGTGTGACGCGTCGAATGCCGGGGCCGTCGCGGCCCTCCGCGAGCGCAAGTTCCGCAAAGAAAAGCCTTTTGCGATCATGGCTAGAGACGTAAACGTTGCGCGCCATTTGGTGAAGCTCTCAGCCGAGGCAGAAAAGTTGCTCATATCCAGTGCGCGCCCCATTGTGCTCGCTCCTGCGAAAACAGACCTCAACCGCGTTGCGCCAGGAGTGGCTCCGGAAAATAACGAACTCGGCGTCATGCTGCCCTACACACCTCTGCATCACCTGCTTTTTGCAGCAGATGCTCCGGAAGTATTGGTGATGACCAGCGCAAATAGTTCGAGTGAACCGATCGCCTACGAAGACGAAGAGGCACTGGATCGGCTCTCCGGAATCGCGGACGCATTCTTGATCGGCCAGCGCCCGATTGCGCGACGAGTCGACGACTCGGTGGCGCGCGATGGAGTATTTGGCCCCGTTATTATTCGCCGTGCGCGAGGCTATGCTCCGGGTGCCGTTGCGACAGTGCCCACCACGCGTCCAGTTTTGGCCGTCGGCGCCGACTTGAAAAATTCAGTCACGCTGGTTGTTGAGGGGCAGGCTTTTATGAGCCAGCACATCGGCGACTTGGCACATTACGAGTCACTGCGCGCCTTTCGCGAAACGATTCAGGATTTGATCTCAATGTACGAAGTGCGGCCGGACGAATTGCTTGTGGTGCACGATTCGCATCCGCAATACTTCTCGACGTCTCATGCCTTGACTCTCGACGTAACTCAGCGACTCGCTGTCCAGCACCACCGCGCCCATATCGCGTCAGTGTTGGCCGAGCGCGGCGAATTTGAGAAGCGCATAGTAGGCGTCAGTTTCGATGGCACCGGATATGGCGATGACGGCAGCATTTGGGGCGGCGAGATTTTCGTCGGAAGCATTAAAGACGGCTTTGCGCGCGTCGCTCATCTGCGCCCAGCCGTGCTGCCCGGTGGCGACGCGGCAGCGGAATATCCGGTCCAGGCCGCAGCAGGTTTTCTGGCACAACTTGAGAATCTGCCCAATCTGACTGCACCGCCCTTTAATTTTCCGCAACGATACCTGCAAGCAATCGATTTGGTTCACAAAAATATCCGAACATTTTCTACTACTTCCATCGGGCGGCTCTTCGATACCGCAGCTGCGCTGTTGGGCTTTACGCGCGAGGTCACTTTTGAAGGGCAGGCCGCGATGTGGTTGGAGCAACTTGCCTGCTCCGCGCCGGTGATCGAGCCGTATCCATTTCCTTACATTGAGCATGAATTGGATTTTCGGCCGTTGCTGGAATCCATGGTTCGCGACAGAATTCGCGGTCGGTTCCCGGCGGAGATTGCCCGTGCCTTTCAACTCGGCTTGGCTCTCGGCCTTCGCGATGCAGTTGTCAGCGTTTGCAAAAGCTACGATCTGAATCACGTAGTCCTGTCGGGAGGCGTTTTCCAGAATGAGTTACTCTTGAAGGATATGAAATCACTATTAGAGGATGAGCGTCTCGAGATTTGGACCAACCATGCCGTCCCGACTAACGATGGCGGGATCAGCCTGGGCCAGGCGGCCTTGGCGGCGTTCGCACGTTTGAACTGAAGTCAGTAACCGCGGTGATGTCGCGGCAACAAGAGACTATGCACGAACTTTCCATCGCGATCAGCATCCTCGAACTGGCGCAAGAGGAATCGGAGCGACGTGCCGTTCAGGTGAGCGCCGTGCATCTCAAGCTGGGAGAGCTATCTGGGGTGGTCAAAGAAGCTCTGCTGAGTTCTTTTGAAATGGCGTGCGAAGACACTCCATTGAGTGGGGCCAAGTTGATCATCGAGGAGTTGCCCGTCCTGATTTATTGCAAAACTTGCCAGGCGCAACGACACATCAGCTCCGTGCAATTATTCTGTTGTGCGGAATGCGGCACTCCATCAGGCGAGGTGGTGCAGGGCAAGGAGCTCGAAGTGGTTGCACTGGAGATTGAAGAATGGGATCACAGCCCCGTTTAATCGAAGTCCGGAAAAACGTTCTGAAGCAGAACGATGTAATCGCGCGCTCGCTGCGCGAGCAATTCCACGCCGCTGGCGTATTTGTCGTAAGCCTGGTGTCCAGTCCTGGCTCAGGCAAGACCATGTTTTTGGAAAAAACACTTACACTGCTTCGTCAGGATTATCGTGTGGCCGCGCTGGTCGGAGATCTTGCCACGGAGAATGATGCATTACGCCTGGCACGTAGCCAAGCTCCCGTCAAACAAATCACTACCGGTACGCTCTGCCATCTGGAGGCTGCGATGGTCCAAAATGCGCTCCAGGAGTGGGATCTTAATCGGCTTGATTTTCTCTTCATCGAAAATGTGGGAAATCTGGTATGTCCTTCTTCTTATGATCTTGGCGAGAATCTTCGCCTTGTGCTCATCTCGGTGACGGAAGGTGAGGATAAGCCGCTGAAGTATCCCACAATTTTTAACAGCGCCGACGTGGCCGTGGTCACCAAGATGGACCTCGAACCGGCTGTCGAATTCGATTGGCAAGCCGCATACGGTAATATCCAGGCCGTCCGGCCGGGGATGCTCGTTCTTAAGCTTTCCGCAAAGACCGGCGAAGGAATGGACGAATATCTCGATTTCCTGAAGAAGCGTTTAAACGAATCACGCATGGCCGAAGTAATCTAGCGGGACGAATCAAAAATTCCCATGATCAGCTTTCTGTCCATCATCGCGGTCGGCTTTTTTCTCGGGATGCGTCACGCCACCGATCCGGACCACGTGATCGCAGTGACCACCATCGTGAGCCGACAGCGCAATCTGCTGAAAGCCGCACTCACCGGGATTTTCTGGGGAATTGGTCATACGCTCACAATCTTCGTCGTAGGCACTGCCATCATCCTCTTTGATGTCGTAATTCCGGCGCGCATCGGGCTCTCGATGGAACTTTCCGTCGGACTCATGCTGATCATATTGGGCGCAATGAATATTGCCAGCTTCATGCGCACGACGCGCACTATCCTTCCCGCCGCAGAACAATCCGAGGTAGTTCATTCTCATGCCCACGTGCATGGCGACTATGTGCACAATCATCCGCACGGACACGGGCCAGACGCACACTCGCACAGCCATCACACTCCGCTGACCTGGCTCGACCGAATGTTCGGCAGGATTGGACTCTACCAACAACTGCGTCCGCTGGTGGTGGGGATTGTTCACGGACTTGCGGGGTCTGCGGCAGTAGCGCTGCTCATTCTTACAACCATCCGCAATCCGCACTGGGCCATTGTTTATCTGCTGGTATTCGGTGCCGGCACGGTCGGCGGAATGATGCTGATCACGATGAGCATCGCTTCCGCATTCAATTTTGTTGGAAAAAAACACGCGAACTTTTCCCAGTGGCTGGGATTCGCTTCCGGCCTGTTAAGCCTGGCTTTTGGCCTCTTCCTCGCCTATCAAATCGGCTTCGCGAATGGACTTTTTTCCCGCCACCCCCAATGGACACCAAGGTAAATCGAGTCCTTTCGCGAGTTAACTAATCATCTGTCTCACCGAACCCCATTCCGTTCTGCTGGATTTCATGCCGCAGTGCTACTGATGATAGACAATGTGCTACGCTAATTGTCGAAGAGAGGAGCGTCCTTCATGGGAGACCTCAGTCGTATCGGAGTGTCGCTCGATTCGGAATTACTACATCGGTTCGATTCGTTCATCGCGGACCAAGGCTACGAGAATCGTTCGGAAGCATTTCGCGATTTGATTCGCGACCGGCTTGTCGGCTCGGTTGTTGTCGCTGGAAGCGCGCTTGTAGTGGGAACCGTTACCCTCATTTACGATCATCACACTCGTCTATTGCCGGAAAAGCTTACCGATCTCCAGCACGAGTCGCACGCACTTGTCATTTCCACTCTGCATGCACATCTCGATCATGAAAACTGCCTGGAGGTGGTGGTGCTTCGCGGCAAGTCGAGGGATGTGCAAAAGCTAGCGGACCGCCTCATCAGCACAAAGGGAGTGCAGCATGGGCGCCTTGTCATGAGTTCTCCGGAGACCGTCTCGCAGCGCCCCCATTCGCACCATCCCCACCCGCATCGTTGAGGGAGCCACAGGGAATCCCCTTGGCAGGGAGTAGGGAAAGTCCCATATAGCCGAGGAAAAGTTTACTCCGCCGCAATTAGCTTGCGAAGTTATGTTAGTGTGTAGCACGATACCGTAGGTCGTGTTACGCGGAGTGGTAGCACAAATAGAGAGAACGTGCTATGGGAAGGATTTCCGATAGCGGCCGCCGCGCCGCAAAAAGCTGGTGTCGTGAAGGCAAGAACTATTGAGCTGCTCTTAATGCTTATACTTTGGTCCTCGCTTTCGACGATCGCGCAGGAGAGAACGCCGGTCGGCACAAGGAATACGGGTTATGCGCCTCAGCTGTCAGGAACCGTCGTTGACACATCTGGCGCTGTGATTTCCGGGGCTACCGTGCAGGTTCGAAGCGCGAACGGTATTGTACGAATGACGACGCAGTCGAACGCGAACGGCGCATTCATTATTTCTGGACTCCCGGCGGGTAATTATCGACTCGTGGTATCGCATGCCGGTTTTGAAAACAAAGAAATCGCCGTCACCATCGGGACCACTGAGGCGCCGGCCCCACTGCGTATCTCTCTGGCTGTGGGCTTCGTGAGCACCAGCATAAAGGTGCAGGGCCGGCAAGAAGACCTGGTTGGAATTGCCAGTTCCGCCGGCCAGGTAACCGTGGGCGCAGAGGAACTCAAAAATCGTCCGCTTCTTCGCTCGGGAGAAATCTTGGAGGCGCTTCCCGGTCTCATCATCACGCAACACGCCGGCGGCGGCAAGGCCAACCAATATTTTCTGCGCGGATTCAATCTCGATCACGGCACGGACTTCGCCATTTTCATCGACGGGATGCCGCTGAACTTGCCATCGCACGCGCACGGCGAGGGCTACTCGGACATGAACATTGTCATCCCGGAGTTGGTGGAGCGGGTGGATGCTGAGAAAGGTCCTTACTACGCCGATGTCGGCGACTATGGCTCGGCGGGAAATGCGGAAGTCGTGTTTTACAAGACGCTGCCCCGGAATTTCTTCCAGGTCGATGGCGGCATGTACCAGTTTGCCCGGTTCGTTTTCGGCATATCGCGAAAGCTCGGCAAGGGCAATTTGCTATGCGGCGGAGAGGCGTATCACGATGGCGGCCCCTGGGTGCATTCGGACAATTATTACAAATTCAACGGCCTTGTAACCTACAGCCAGGGAACGGAGGCCAACGGTTTCAGCATCACGACCCATGCTTACGATGGAGTTAGATGGAACTCGAGCGATCAGCTCCCCAATACGGCCGTGCCCGTCGTCGGTTTTTTCGGTTCGCTGAACCCATCTGACGGTGGCAGATCACAGCGTTATAGCTTGCAAGGCGAATGGCATCGCCGCGAAGCGAATTCCGAAACCACACTCATGGCCTACGGGTTCTATTACGATCTCAATCTGTTCTCCGATTTTACTTACTACCTGGTCGATCCCTACAAGGGCGACCAGTTCGAACAGCAGGACAGGCGGTGGGTGGCTGGGTTCGACGTACGCCATTCGATCTTCGGTCACTTCTTCGGCCGCAAGACGGAAACCACATTCGGCATGCAGCTCCGCAATGATTGGATCCACAACGGCCTCTTCCGGACGGAAGATCGGGTGCGTACGAGCAAAACTTACTATGTAGCCAACTATCTGGAGGAACCCTCCTCTCTCGATCAGGCTGCGGTTTTGCCCGCGGCCACGGACTTGAATGAATTTACGGAGACGATAGTAAGTCCCTGGGTGACGTCTAAAGTTCAGTGGGCGGAGAGACTTCGCTCTATTGTTGCCGTTCGCGGCGATGACGGTGAAGGCGTCATCACCAGCTTTACCAACCCCACAAACGCCAACTATCCCAACGATCCCTACCCTGCCAACTACAATCCCAATACTCACCAGTCGATCAACAAGTTCCTGCCCAGCCCCAAAGCAAGCTTGATCTTCGATCCGTGGGCCAATACTGAGCTCTATATACAGGGCGGATTCAGTTACCACACCAACGACGTGCGCGGCTCAACGCAGCTGTATGAACCGGTTTCGCCAGCCTATCCTTACTACAACACGCCGAACCCCATTAAAGTTCCTTTCCTGGTCCAAACCAAAGGCGGGGAAGTCGGCGTGCGCACTGTGGCAGTCCCACAACTGCAAAGCACAGTTGAAGTCTGGTATCTCCACAGTAATTCCGAACTGTTGCAGGATGGCGACACCGGAGGCACCAGCCCTTCAGTTCAGTCGAGCAACCGCTATGGCATAGAAGTTGGGAACTACTACACCCCAACAGAACACTTGGTTTTTGATGCTGACTTTGCGGACTCCCGCGCCATTTTCACCCAAAACGACCCAGACGATTCGACGTTTTACACCTCGACCCCCACGGGTCCTCAGCTTTGCGCGAAAAACTCGAATTGCTTTGGGCTTATTCCAACCGGGGGCGGCACTTTCCTGCAGAATCAGTACGGCAAGGAGGTGCCCGAAGCAGTTCGGTGGGTGGTTGCGGCGGGCGCCACACTGGAGGATTACAAACGCTTCTCGGCGAGTTTGCGCCTGCGCTACTTTGGCCCGCGGCCATTGACGTCCGACGCAATTTATACCTCACCCTCAACGGCGTTGGTCAACCTGGGCGCAAGTTACAAAATCAACAAGAACTGGAGCCTTTTGGGAGAAGTTTTTAATTTGTTTAACCGCCGAGATCACGACGTTGATTACGCCTATGTATCGCAAATAATGCCACCAGTCGGGCTTGGGTTACCCGCGACACCACCAACAACTTTAGCAGGGCAGGCGCAGGTTGCGAGTGTTGTGAATGCTAACGCGGCATTCACCAGGGTTATGCATCCTGTCGAACCGGTTCAGGCGCGATTCACTCTACGTTACAGTTTCGGTCGCTGAAGCAATAAGGTGGGGTCACCGTCAGGAGCTAAGAGGATTTCTTGGGCCGGGAATTCACTCCAGGAAGGGGTACGAAACGGGATTTTAAAGATTCCCCAGCCAACCGTATGTGCTCTTCGAGAGCGCCGCGCAGTTCTGTCAGCACCCGTTCAACGTCCTCATTTGTCTTCGCGGCAATCGCTTCACCGCAAAGCCGCCTGATTCGCTCTTCGGTGAAACGCGGCACGCCATAAATTCTATCGAACTAGGCGTAAGAGTTTTATAAAGAGTTGTAATATTTTCCGCGGTCGATCGCCGCAGCTGGCGATGACCGCACAGGGAGGACTGAAACGAAATCTGGTGCGCCTGGAGAGATTTGAACTTGAGGCGTCCGCAAGCATGAGCGAAGCGGGAGCTCGCAGCCGAAATCCTGAGCCTGGGGTTTGAGGCGAAGGATCTGGGAAGTGCATGGTGCGCCCGGAGAGATTCGAACTCCCGACCTATTGCTCCGGAGGCAATCGCTCTATCCATCTGAGCTACGGGCGCACACCGATAGCTTCAGTTTACATGCAGGGTTGAGAAGCATCAACGCGATGCACCGACAAACTCTGGACGTTAATACCGGCCCCGTCCGCCGCCACCGCCGCCGCGGCCACCACGGTCACCGCCGCGATCTCCTCCGCGGCCGCCACGATCTCGTCCACCACCGCCGGCATGCTCGGTTTTTGGACGTGCCTCGTTCACGTTGAGAGTGCGTCCGCCCACCTGCGATCCGTTCAATGCAGTAATGGCTTTATCTCCGTCCTCGTTGCTGGCCATTTCCACAAAACCGAAGCCGCGCGAGCGTCCGGTGTCGCGGTCCGTCATAATGCTGACCCGGTCTACTTGCCCGAACGGTTCAAACATCTGCCGGAGTTCGTCTTCTGATGTGTTGAAGCTCAAATTTCCTACAAAAATATTCTTCAAGCGTCTTCCTCTGCACTGAGCTGTCGAAGTGCGAGCTCGAAGGGTGGACTGGCAGGTTGGGGACACCTTCCTGGAAATCGAGACCGGAGCTGGCGAACAGTCGAATGCGGCGAGAAGTATAGCAGGTTTGTCAAGCCGGCCATGTTAAATAGCAGGAAATATGCGTAGCCACGGCTCCCGCTAAAAACACAATTAAGGAAGGTCGACTCTGGACTGCGCGAGCCTGCAAAGATTTCACGCTTCTTCCAACGCCTCTTTAGCCCGTTTCTTGCGACTGTTCGATTGCAGAAACTTTTTCCGCAGTCGCAGCGACTTCGGCGTGATTTCCACGAATTCGTCATCCGCGATGAATTCGATCGCTTGCTCCAGATTCAACTGCCGGAAGGGAACCAGGCGAATGGCCTCATCTGCGGTTGAAGCACGCATGTTGGTGAGCTTCTTCTCACGCACTGCGTTGACGTCCAGGTCGTCGTCCTTCGCGTTTTCGCCGATGATCATGCCTTCATACAGTTCGACGCCCGGCCCAACGAAAAGCTCTCCGCGCTCCTGCAGACCCCACAGCGCGTAAGCCGTCGATAGTCCGGCCCGGTCGGCGATCAAGGCACCCGTGAGCCGGTGCGGAATTTCGCCTTGCCATTCCGTGTATCCATCGAAAAGCGAATTCATCACAATCGTCCCGCGCGTGTCGGTGAGCAATTGGCTACGCAACCCAATCAGGCCGCGGCTGGGCACGCGAAACTCAATGCGCACCCGCCCGTAACCGTGATTGTGCATATTGGTGACCTCGCCCTTGCGCGAGCCCAATTGCTCCATCACCACGCCGACGAATCCTTCCGGCACGTCCACCGTGAGATGCTCCACCGGTTCCATCAGCTTGCCATCGATCCGTTTTGTGACAATCTCCGGCTTGCCCACCATGAGTTCATAACCTTCGCGCCGCATCATTTCGATGGTGATGGAAAGCTGCAGCTCGCCGCGACCTAATACTTTGAACGAGTCAGTGGTGCCCATCTCCTCCACTCGAAGAGAAACATTCGTGAGGAGTTCCTTGGCCAGACGTTCGCGCAAATTTCGCGATGTAACGTAGGTTCCCTCGCGTCCTGCGAACGGCGAGGTGTTCACGGTGAAGGTCATCGCGATGGTCGGCTCGTCGATTACGATCGGCGGCAACGGTGCGGGATTCACTGCATCCGTTATCGTTTCGCCGATCGTGATTCCTTCCACTCCTGCCACTGCAATAATGTCTCCCAGCACGGTTTCCGTAATGTCAGTCCGCTTCAACCCGGAAAATGAAAACAGTTTCGTGATCTTGGTTTTGTGCATCGTCCCGTCGAGCTTGGCAATGACCACGTCTTCGCCCGTAAACATAGTCCCGTTAAAAACGCGCGCGATTGCCAGGCGTCCGAGAAAGTCGCTGTAGTCGAGGTTTGCAACGAGAATTTGCAGGGGGCCGGCCGGGTCGCCCTGAGGAAGAGGAATCGTTTTTAGAATCGCGTCGAACAAGGGCTGCAGATTTTCACCGCCGCCTTGAATGTTGGTCGACGCCGTTCCCTCCTTGGCATTCGTGTACAGAACCGGAAAGTCGAGTTGATCTTCCTTGGCGTCAAGATCGATAAACAAGTCGTAGATTTCGTTCAACACTTCCTGCGGACGCGCATCCGGCCGATCAATCTTGTTGATCACCACAATCGGTGGAAGCTTCGCTTCCAGCGCTTTGCTCAGTACGTAGCGCGTCTGCGGCAGCGGTCCTTCGCTGGCGTCCACGAGAAGCATCACCCCATCCACCATCTTCAGTGCGCGTTCGACTTCGCCGCCAAAATCGCTGTGGCCGGGTGTATCCACAATGTTGATCTTCACATCGTGATAAAAGATGGCCGTGTTCTTGGCCAGGATGGTGATGCCGCGCTCGCGCTCCAGTTCGTTCGAATCCATTACTCGCTCGACGTGGTGCTCGTTGGAACGAAAAGTGCCGCTTTGCTGCAGCATGGCGTCGACCAGCGTGGTTTTGCCGTGGTCGACGTGAGCAATGATGGCGATATTGCGAATACTCAAACTCAAAGTATGGGCTTTCCTTTATTGACGAATCGGATTGACGGGCACCGCCGCAGTCCACGGCAAATGTCCCATCTATAACTTTACTATGTGCGGAGCTTTCCCAGTAGATTAGATCGAGTTAAGTAGCGCCGCCTTCCCGGCGGCAAACGCGTTCGGGATAGCCGGCAGGATGCCGGCGCTACAGCTGCGCATGCACAGCATTAGCCCACCACAGCCGCGTGTCTGGGAGCGGACTTTCCCGCAAGCCGCGCTTCTACTTCCTTCACAGCACGCTGCGCCGCAAGAATTCCTGCATTGGTAGTCGACTCCGGACCCTCGGAGTCCGTATTCGCGAAGAAGACTCGATCCATGGAATGCCGCGCCAGCGGCTGAACTTGCGTGTACAGCCCAGGCGTTGACATATATAAAGGATGCCCGCGCCGGTAAATATGCACTTCCACCGGATCAACATTCAATCCCGGCATCAGCTTCTGAAAGTCGCTCAGCACGTTGGCAGCGACCCTGCGAGCTCCCGCATCGCTCAACAGCTGACTACGCTCCGCCTCCTTCATCGGAGTGTAGCAACTGAGAATGTTGAACTTCTGCTGATAACCCGGCCGTTTCTGGATAGCCCAATCAGCTACTACCACGTCAGTGAACCGATTGCCGGGGCACCAAGTGTCGTAGCCATGATTGAAAACCGGTTTGTCGAAAATCAAATTCACAACCGGATAAGGAATGTAGCGGATCTGCTGCATCGCGTCGCTCTGCTTATCGGGCAAGCCCTCGACAATGCGCCGCGTAATAAACTTCGGCGTGGCCATAATTACGGCCTTGGCCGTAACCGTCTTCAATTCTCCGCCTACCATGTAAGTGACGTGCACGTCTTCTTTTTCGGAGACCACGGCCACAATGGTTGCGCCCGTCTGCATGTGGTCCTGATATTTAGTCTCTAGAAGTTCCGCCAGCTTCTTCGTGACCGCGCCCAAGCCGCCCGGCCAGGTGTAACGATCGTCGTTTCGACTTTCTTCGACCATCTCCTGCAGAGCCTCAATGGCCAATCCTGCCGCCGTCTCCTCGCTGGTCGCTCCCCAGTTGGATGGCCCAAAGTTATCCCACCACTGCGTCAACTCTTCTGGATATGGCTTCAGGAAATCTGAGAATGGCTTATTGAAAAGTTCCTCGCCACGCTTCTCTACATCGATTCCAAGCATCTCGCTCTTGAACTTTTTGAAGCTCTCGCGCACCGGCTCTGCATAGGGCAACTTGTTGAGCCCATCGCCCCATGTATCCAGAATCAACTCACCATGAATGATGCTCGCGTCCGAGCTATTAACAGGCAGTGGCTCCAGTCCAATTTCCTTCGCGAAATGGTAAGCGTATTCATCCTTCGTCAAGAATGCCGATCCGGTCGCATATGTGCTGCCACTATATTCCATCGCATAAGCGTTGCCGCCCCAGTGCGGCTCTTTTTCCAGGAGAAGAAAATCGCGATGCTGCAAACGATAAGCTGCTGCCAATCCGCTTACTCCGCCGCCAATAATCACCACATCATGTCGCGCAGTAGCCGGAGGCCGCGCAAAGAATCCGCTGCCCTTGTCGCGCACCTGATGGCAGATTCGATTGTCTTCGCTGTCCACATCCGTGGCGTGACCTTTCTGCGCATCGTCGCTCTGCGCCGCCACCAGAGAAAGGTCGATGGGACATCCCGCCGTCATCGCTCCTGCCACCACAAATTTGATAAAGTCTCGGCGATTCGCACTCATCCCGCATTCCCTCCTACAGCGTCCACAATTTCAACGCCCGCCTCTGTTCCTCCTTCACCGCGCATGCGCAAGCGGTACCAGAGCATGATCGCGATCAACGAAAATAAAAAGATAATCGTGGAAACGGCGTTGATCTCCGGTGTAATGCCGCGCCGCAGCCGGCCCCAGATTTCCAGCGGCAGAGTATTGTCGCGGCCAATAAGAAAAAAGCTGACAGCGATCTCATCCATCGAAAGCGTAAAAATCAGCAGCGCCGCTCCGATAATCGGCAGCTTCAGGTTCGGCACCGTGATGCGCCAGAATGTTTGCCAGTAATTTGCGCCCAGATCGAGCGAAGCCTCCTCCTGCGCCCGGTCGAGCTTCTGCAGCCCCGCGAATACTTCGGTCGTAGCGACGGAGATCAGCGCGGTCCCGTGTCCCAAGATAATCGTTGCCAAGCTGAGCTTCGTTCCTATTACGTTGAACAACATCAGGAGCGAGAGTCCCGTGATAATTCCCGGCAGAATAAGCGGCAGCAAAACTAATCGCCGGAACAAGGCTTTCCCAGGAAATTGCGCGCGCTCCAGAGCCAGCGCCGCGGGCACTCCAAGAATCAGCGAGATCGCCATGGCGGCAAATGCCACCTGTAAACTGTTGAGCACCGAATCCCAGATTGGCCCGTCGGCGAAAAGTGTGCGATACCAATCGAGAGTGAGATGATGCGGCGGAAATCCGCCCACGCCTTCGCCATTGAACGAATAAAGAATAAGGATCGCAATCGGCAAATAAAGAAATGCGAATACGGCGACAGCGTGGAAGAGCAGCCAGCGTGAGCCTGAGTGAAACCTGGTACCGCTCACGAGAAGCTCCATTTCTTTTCCAGGCGCTCGGAGAAAAACAGCAGGCTGACAACCAGCAGCAGCATGCATAGCGAAATCGCCGCTCCCAGCGGCCAGTTATACGCCGCGCCGAACAGGCTGACCACTATGTTCGAAATCATGATTCCGCTCGGTCCGCCGAGCAACAGCGGGGCAAGAAAATCGCCGAGGCTCAACACGAAAGCAAAAGTCGCACCCGCTACCACTCC
>JBAVUV010000423.1:0-3018 GCA_049696955.1 Candidatus Sulfotelmatobacter sp.
CGGTAGTGCTGAGCGGTCGTCCCACAGCGTCGTACTGAGTAGTCATCACTGCTGATCCGCCAGGAAGCGTTTGTGTGGCGGCAGCGCCGGTTGTGTTCCAGCTGTATCCATACACAATTGTATTGTCAAACGTAGTTCCACCGGGCGCAGTTCGCGTTTGCGATTCAATTAAGCGCCCAAGGCCATCTGTTGTTAGCACTTTATTCGACGGTGAAGGGAAGGACATTGTGGTATCAAGTGTGTTCGGCGTGGTCGGCGTCGGGTAACGATAGTTTGTCGCATTCAATAACGGGTCCGTCATCGATGTGATACGCCACAGCGGATCACTGTACGTGTAACCGGTTGGTTGCCCGTTGGGATCGCTGGTTTGGGTTGCCACGGCTCCGTTGCAATTCCATTGAGTCGAAGTGGTCAAACCAGCGGAAGGTAGACCTGCGCCTGTCACGACCACTGATGTTGGAAGCACACTATTGCTGCAGCCATCCGTACCGTTGTAATAATACGTGGATAAAGCCCCATTCGCGTCCGTAGAAGTCGCGATCGTGCCCGCGCCGTTATATGTTGCCGAACTCGTCAGCCACGCAGACCCAGTCCATTGTTTCGTCGTGGCCGGGTGGCCGGTGTTGCTATAAGTGATCTGGGTCTGAGCCACTGGCGAGCCTGCGGCATTATTAGTGACGCTGTAACATGGTGTGTTGTAGAGATAAGTGCCTGCCGGGTACGCGGTACACGACGTACCATTCCACGACTGACCGTAGTAGGTGAGAGTATTGACGAGCGGGTTACCAACTGGAGGCGCTGCAACCCCGAAATCGTACTGCTTCACCTGCGTTGTGTTCCCATACTGGTCGAAGATAGTTTCAGTCAGGTTACTCGGACCGCCATTATAGTCCGTATAAACATCGGTTTGGGTGATCGGCAAAGTCGGCTCGGCGCTCGGAACGGCGCAACTGCTGAAGTTGTTGTTATAGCAGGTCGTCAGGGTTTTCAAGGGTGTACCTGTCGCATTGCCTTGGTAAGACACAGCCTCGGTTTGATACTCACCTGCGAAGTAATAAACAGTATTATTCGCTGCCGGATCCTGCACAGTTACAGTGAAGTTGTTAGGAAAGCCGTTGGCAGTATTGTCGGTATTCGTATAGGTCCACGTGGCGATATGCCCCGCACCATCATTTACCTTCCGAGTCATCACAGGTACGACTCCGGTAGGGCAAGAAATCCCGCTATTACCGCCGCCGTAAGTGTACGAAACTGAGCCTCCTCCAGGTAACGTCAACTTCGACAGTCGCCCGGTCACGTTTCCGCTATGGCTTGGAGTGGCTTCGTACGCAAACGTCAGTTCAGAACCATCTTGAAGTTGAACGCTTGATGGTAGATATTCAGCACTTGCGGGCGAATCCGAAATATTATTGGAGCACTGGAAATAAGTTTCTACCTCATAAGAGGAATACGCCACTTTTACCGTTTGTGCGGTACCGCCACTGTCAGTATAGCTGTACGTGTCTGACCCTGCCGTATTTCCTGGATGGATGCTTGCGGTCAAAACGGTCTGCCCCAAAGTATCTGTGTAGGAAATGCTCTGCGTGGTAGGCGAAGTCGGGCATCCTGGGTTCACGACTGCTGTCAACTGAAGTCCGTCAGGGTCGGTAACAGTCTGCGTTGTGATTCCAGCGGAAAACGAATTTGATTTCGCCCTGCCTGAACGGTCATAGACAGTCCAGTTGGCGCTGCAGGGACTGCCATACAGATAAGAGCCCAGCTGATCGCCTATCACCCGTACTGTAAATCCAGAACCGTCTGTGGTCATCCCCACAACGGGCGTCGTTGCGCAACTTGTAGTATTAAGCCCTGGGACGTAATGGGACACACCGTTTTGATCAATGACAAAAAAATTGGAGTAGATGCTACTTTCCGCACCGCTGCACGTTCCTCGACTGGCCATGTAGGACAGTTGTGTTCCCAAACCGGTAGATAGTGCAGCCCCGCCAATACCGGCCGTTGGATCCCAATATGCGGGCCCAGAACCAATCACCATTTGATCCATAAAGCTTCCGAACAGATCGAATGTGAAAGGCATTTTACCGGTTTTTGCTCTCACCGGTATTTGCACAATCACATCTCCCGAGGCAACATCAACTCGCTCGTAAGACGTACCTTGGAGCGTTTGGATGGGCTGAATACCCGGTAACGGACCTTGTTGGCCGTGACATACGCCGAGGCAATGAATGATCAAACAAGCCAAGACTGCCAGTCGCCACGGAAAGAAACTGCTGATCGGCATTGCGACCGATGAAGACAGAGCACGACTAGTCTTCCGCGAAACCGTCGCCAAGTTACCCTCTACAGGGCATACACGTAAGATTGTGGAGAAGATGACAGATTGAAGTGAGCTCCTAGCACTTGGCATAGTGAAACTCCCCTTCTGGATGAAATAGATAACTTAGCCCTCCGGCATGCGCCGGTTACCTGTACGATAACTTGTCCGGACTATGCGCCGAGAAATAACTCCCTGGCGCAATCCATTCACACTTCAAGGGAAGCAGCGATTAGGATTAATGACGGAACTGAGAATCCGTCGCCCCCTGGCGAATCCGCTCTCTGATTGCATGGGACACTACACGAGAACCCGTAGCCCTTCAGAACTATTTTGTTTTTGTTCGGATTTCGTAACAGAGTTGCATTGTGTCGCCATAAACGGTGAAACGGAGAGGGAGTTGGTGGACTTATACAAGCGAGAAATCGAGCTGGCATCGCTGGGAAGCATATGGAGCGGAGCAGGTTGTCTACGCGCCCGTCAAACGTTTTGATCAAGCCAGTGGCGGGTTACCACACGACCGTTTTATCTGCACGAATCCGGCCGCCCATAGTTCGGTGACGCAATCCATTAACACCTCAAGGGAAGAAGCGATCACGATTATTGACGAACTGAGAATCCGTCGCTCTGGCGGTAGCGGCAATGAAATTGCTCAAATCAGGATTTAAATTAACTACAGGCGACTTGACATCTCCATATATGGG